>JAHFDQ010000009.1 GCA_023248915.1 Archangiaceae bacterium
CTGCTCGGTGCTGATGTTGACGCCGGTGATGCGGCAGCCGGGGTGGCGCTTCGCGATTCTGCTGGCTGGACCGCAGACGCCGCAGCCCAAGTCGACGACCTCGGTGCCGTCGCCGATGCCCGCCATCTCGGCGACCAGATCGGTGAGCGCGTTGACCGCGTCCGGCAGCGTCGCCACGCCGTCCTTGAAGTAGCCGAAGTGGAAGCTGTCCGCGTAGAAGCGGCGCGCCTCGTCGGTGACGAGATCATAGAAGGCGGCGACGCTGCCGTGCGATCTCCGGCCAGACAGCCGCGGCAGGTTCATCTTCACCGCCGCCACCAGCTTCCGGGCGACGCCGGCGACTCCGGCGGTACGGTAGGTGTCGCCCAACAGCCCTACGTGCGCGGTGAGGACCTTCTTGTCCGGTTCGCTCATGAAGCGCGGAAGCTACCAGCAAACGACCGCGCTGCTCGGACGTTCGGGCGTGCCCTAGAGTTGCGCGGCGGCGAGCGGAGCCGGTTCGTGCGCGGGAGTTTCCTCGGCGCAAAAGGCAGCGGCCGCCGGCGCCAGTCCCACACCGAAGTAGCGGAACAGCCTCTCGGGGTGCCGGCTCAGGCCCACCAGGCGGACGGGCAGGTGGGTCAGCCCCCGCGCGAGAATGGGAACGGCGAGGTCCTGGAACAGGGCGACGCGGGTGAAGTCGAGCACCACCGGGTGACCCGCCAGCCCGTCGATGACTTCCCTGAGCGCCGCCGCCGACTTCGAGTCGAAGGTCCCCTCGAGCCGAAGCACCACGTCGTCCCGGCTGTCTTCGCGGCGAATCTTCAGGCTCGGCATGGGCGCCTCTTTCGACTCAGCCCGCCGAAGGCTTCGACGGGCTCGAGGGTATCCTCCCGGGGCGTCGCACGGGTAAAGCCGCGGTGCGTCGAAGTTTCGCTGCGTTCGTCGTCGAGTCAACGGCCGCCCGAGCGGGCTCAGTTGATGGTGAAGCACTGAATCGACGTCTGCATGCGGAAGTTCGACTCGTTCGTGTGCCGCTCGGCGTGGAAGACGTCGAACGAGTAGGTGCCGCCGGTGGCGAGCCCGAGCTGCGCCGCCTTGGCGTTGAAGTCGACGGTGCCTTCGAGGGCGCTGTGCACGCCGCCCAGGTCGAGCGCCAGCCGGCCGTTGATGAACACCCAGACGTCGTCGTCGCCGCGGAAGGTGAAGACCTCGCCCCCCTTGTAGACGAAGGACGCGTGTATCTCGGTGGTGAAGTGGAAGTTGTGGGCCTCTCCAGGAGTGTTTCCGAAGCCCTGGCCGTCGAGGGGAAAGAACGAGCTGCTGTCATAGCCCATCTGGCCGCCGCCCAGGTCGATGAGCGTGAGCGACAGCGGAATCGTGAGGTTGACCCCCGGGGTGTCGCGGTACCACTGGTCGAACGCGGCCTTGCTCGTCGTCACCGTGGTGGCGCCCGCGGAGGCGTAATCGGGCTTGCCGTCCACGCCGAGCGCGTCCTTCACTAGCCCGGGCACGGTGCCGATGAAGTGCTCGAAGTCGGGGTGGCCGCCGGCCTCGGCGTAGCCCTTGAAGTCTCGGAGGGTCGCCGGGAGCACGTTGCAGACGCCTGCGTCCAAGTCGCCACCTCCTCCGCCGCCGCCCCCTCCGCCGGAGCCGCCGCCTCCGCCTCCTCCGGTACCCCCGCCGCCCCCGCCCGAGCCCGAGTCGTGACCTCCGTCCTTGCCCCCGGGGCCGCCGGGGTCGCCGCAACCACCGCACCCGGCGAGGGCCAGGGCCGTCAGCGACAGGGCCAGCCAAACGAACGGTCGGAACTTCATCTTGTCCTCACAACCCCTTTGCCCGGCGCCCCTTCGGGCGGCGAGCCCAGCCATCCTATCGAAGGACGTCCGGCTCGGCCTCTTCGGGGGCCTGGTCGGCCGTGGGGCCCTGGGGACTGGGCGGAGGGGAAGCCTTCGGCGGCCCGAACGTGAAGGGGAAGTTGACCTCGACGGCGCAGTGCTTGGGCTTGGGGAACAGCCACCCCTTCGCGGAAGTCACCAGGCAGGTCTCGACTCCGAGCTCGTTCAAGCTGGACGAGGCGACCGCGGCTTCCGACACCTTTCCGTCGAGGCCGATTCTGAAACGCACCACCACCTTCCCATTCAACCGGGGCCGCTTGGCGGCGGCGGCTTCGTAGCAGCGCCGGGCCTCGGCGCGGTGCTCGCCCACCACGTCCTTGATGACGTCGGGAGTGAGCGGGCCCGGCTTGGTCTGGTTCTTCGCCAAGGCGGGCTTCGCGGGAGGGGCTCCGGACCAGGCCGGAACCGCGAAGAGAAGCGCTGCGCCAACGAGGGCTTTCATCGGGCTCACGCCGGCGCACTGTACTCGCTGTACCCCCTGGCGCGTGCGGCCCTGCGCAGGAGACAAGGGAATCGCATCTTCGGTTGAGGGGTCTCGGACGCCCTGCGATAGCGATGGGCCGGGTTCTGTCGCCTGCGTGGGGACCTTCCCGCCGGCACGTTTCGCTGCATCGGCCTTTACCATCGCCTCGAGGCAGCTTGGTCGCCTTGGACATGTCGCACGTTCTTGGTGCGCCGCTGGCCTCCCCCCACTCCGGCGCCACCCGTCGTTGCTTTGACCAGCCTCAGATTCCCAGCAGCTTCGGGATGCCGGTGATCTCGTTCGACCTCTCTTCGGGTCTTCACCTGTCCGAGCACGGCCGCGAATTAGATGAGATCGCCCTGAGAAGTGAGCGGATCCCGCCCGGGGGGGCGGTAGAAAAAGCGGCCTGTTTTGGCTGAGAAAGTTCTCGGATATCCGCCGCGCGACGGTCCTGATTCCAGCCGGTTAAGAGGTCTCGCCGGCCGAATTCCCGAGAACTTTCTCGGCCAAAACAGGGCACCTTTACGAAGAGGCACCCAGCCCCGACGCGCGCGCCTGGACTCCCTTCCCCATACGAGAAAACGAAGGCGACCGGCAGCGCGACGGCAACCCAGGCAAAGGCGAGTAGGCCCCTCAGCGCCTCGCGCCGGGGCTAATTCCAACCCCTCCTCCGGGTCACACGCCCAGCAGCGCCAACTTGTTCCTAGCGGCCTTCGCCAGCTTCCCCCGGCCCTTCCCCGCGAGAGCGTCGAGCAGCGCCTTGGCCGGAGGGAAACCGTCATCCGCCAGCCGTTCGAAGTCTCAGATGCGATCGCCCTGGCGCCGGAGAGGCCGGGAGAGCCGCCGACCGCGTTGCCGCCGGCTGTGAACTACCTTACCTTCGCCGTCCCCAATGGACAGTCCGAGGGACACGTTTGCAGGCGCGGCCCTCGTCACTGGCGCATCGGCGGGCATCGGCGCCGCCTTCGTCCGCGCGCTCGCGTCCCGGAAGATGGACCTGGTGCTGGTGGCCCGGCGGCAGGACAGGCTCGAGGTGCTGGCGCGAGAGGTCGAGGCCGCGCACGGAGTGAAGGCGCTCGTCGTCGCCCAGGACCTCGCCCACCCTGACGCGGCGGGCGCCATCCGCCGAGCTGTGGACGCCGCGGGCGTCAAGGTGGGGCTGCTGATCAACAACGCCGGCTTCGGCTACTACGGCCGGTTCGAGGCCGACGACGCCGCCAGCGACGCGGCGATGGTCGACCTGAACTGCCGGGCGGTCGTCGCGCTCACCCACGCCTTCCTTCCGGACATGCTCGCCCGGGGTCGCGGCGGGCTGATCTTCGTCGCGAGCCTGGCCTCGTTTCAGCCGACCCCCTACTTCGCGGTCTACGGCGCCACCAAGGCCTTCGACCTGATGTTGGCCGAGGCGCTCTGGGGTGAGTTGTCGCCGCGCGGCATCGCGGTGCTCGGCCTCTGCCCCGGCTACACCCACACCGAGTTCCAGGGAGTGGCGAACAGCGCGGTGGGCAGCGGCATCGGCTGGGCGGGCCCCGAACGCGTGGTCGAGACCGCGCTGGCGGCGCTCGGACGCCAGCCCTCTGTCATCGACGGCACCGCGAACTTCCTGCTCGCGAACGCTTCGCGCCTGGCGACGCGGGCGATGGTGGCGCGCGCCGCCGAGTGGGCCAGCCGGCCGCCCGACACTTCCCTGCCCGGGACGCGGTCCCTTCCCCCGGTGGTGGCGACCGGGGGCTTCCAGCGCGCGGTGGCGCGGTTGCTGCTCGCCTTCGTCGCGGTGGTCGCGATCGACTTCGGCGTGCTGTCACTGTTCACCCGCCAGGTGCGCTTCTGGTTTCCGGTGTGGCTCGACCCCGGTTGGGCCGCGCGGGCGGACCCTTGGGTTGTGTACTCGCAGAGCTACTTCGCGGGCGTCTTCTTCATCCCTGTGCTGGCGGCGGCGATCGCGCGCGAGTTCCTCGCCGGAGCCCGGGCCTCGGTCAAGGCCGCCTACTGGGTTGTCGCCGCGGGATCGCTCGGCTTCATCGGGTGGTGGAAGGGCGGGCTCATGGTGCAATACGGCAAGCACCGCGAGGCCGTGGCCTGGTTGCTGCTGGCGGCGTTCCTGTACGCGTCGCTCTGGCTGGCCGAGACGATGCCGGCCCGGCTGGCGCGGGTGACTCGCACCGCGCTGCTCGCGGGGCTGGCCCGGGGCGTAGCGCTCTTCTTCCTCGTGATGGCGGTCGTCGACCCGGTGCTGCAGGTCGGCGTGCAGCGGCTGACTTGGTCCAGCGGGTTGGTCATCGAGATGGGCTTCTTCGTGCCGGCGGGGGTGGCGCTGCTGTTCGCCTCGCGGCGGCTCCGAGCGGGGGCGTCCGCGTGAAGGCCCTGACCTTCCACTTCTCGTACCCCCGGCTCGCGGCGGCCAAGGTGCTCGGCGCCTTCTCGTCGCGCGGTACGGTGAGCTCGTTCGGCCCACTGGCCTTCCAAGAACTGCCCGACCCGGGGCTCCTGGGAGACGACTGGGTGATTCTCCAGACGCACTACTGCGGCATCTGCGGCAGCGACGTGAAGCAGGTGTTCCTCGAGGGGGCGTTCGACAACCCGCTGACCTCGCTCATCTCGTTCCCGCACGTGCTGGGCCACGAGCACGTGGGCACGGTGGTCGAAGCGGGCAGGGCGGTGAAGCGGGTACGGAAGGGCCAGCAGGTGGTGTGCTACCCGTGGCTGTCGTGCGTGGTGCGCGGGCTGCCTGCCTGCGCGCGCTGCCGAGAGGGCCGACTGTCGCTGTGCGAGAGATTCACCGACGGCGCGCTGGCGCCGGGCATGCACGCGGGCAACTGCCGCGACGTGCAGGGGGGCTTCGCCAGCTTCGTCCCCGCGCACGAGTCGATGTGCTTCCCCATTCCCGAAGGCACCGCGCTCGAGACCGCGGCGCTGGCCGACCCGTTCACGGTGTGCCTGCACGCGGTGTCGAAGTCGCCGCCGGTGGCTGGCGAGCGGGTGCTGGTGTTCGGGTGCGGATCGCTGGGCGCGCTCTTGGTGCACCTCTTGTCGCGGCTGTACCCGGGAGTGGAGATCATCGCCGTCGACCGCGAACCGAAGTCGGGACCGCTGGCGCTCAAGATGGGAGCCCACGAGTTCACCTCGGCCGGCGGCCCGGCGCTGGTGGAGTTCATCGGGCAGCGCACCGGGGCGGCGGTGCGGCGGCCGATGAAGGGGTTTCCCTTCCTGCACGGCGGGGTCGACCGCGTCTACGACACCGTCGGCACCGCGGGCACGCTCGAGACCGGTGTGCGAATCGTCAAGGCGACCGGCACCATCGTGCTGGTGGGCGTGGCCGAGCCGCGGCGCTTCGAGTGGACGCCGCTTTACTTCAAGGAAATTACCCTCGTCGGCTCGAGCGGGTACGGCATCGAGAGCTTCGAGGGGCGCAAGCTGCACGGCTTCGAGCTCTTCCTCGAGCTGCTAGGAGCGGGCCGAATCGACCCGGCGCCCGTCATTACCCACAAGCTACCGCTGGCCAAGTACCAGGACGCCTTCGTGGCCGCGCGCGAGAAGGGGCGGCACGGCTCGGTGAAGGTGCTGTTCGACCTGACCGGCTAGTCAGGGCCCGCCGGCGCCGCGAGCGCGGGTCGCCTGCGCGAACGTCATCTTCAGCCACTCGACCGCGCGGGCTCGCTGGGTGCTGCGGCTGAGCAGGGCGGGAATGTTGCCGCCGGGATCATTGAAGAGCGTGTAGACGACCTTCGACCCTCGCTCGCCGGCGGCCGTCACCACCCACGAGCCCTCCAAGGCCGTCATGCGGACGACGCCGGGTCCGGGCGGAGGTCCCTGGGAGTTGTCGAGGTCGAAGCGGACGACGCAGCCCCCGTCCGACGCGCCTTCCCTCCAGACGTGCAAGGTGTAGTCCCGGTCGTTGACCAGCGGCGCCGCGACGCGCTCGTAGTACCAGCGCTCGTCGCCCGCCTCGCGCAGGAGCTTGCCCTTGGGGAGCCAGGGCTCATTCGAGATGTCCCTCGTCCAGATGGCCGCGCAGGTCTTCTCCGGCGCGAGAGGCAGAGATCGGGTCACCCGTATCTGCTCGAAGTCCGACCCGGGAGCCGGCCGGGTCTCGACCTGCATGCCCTCGGCGGTGGTGGCGAGCGTCCACTCGTCGCCGACCGCGGCAGACGCGACCAGGAGTCCCCCCACGAGTCCGATACGCAACATTCCCATGCTTCTTAGCACGCGTTGACTGGCCCGGCGCCGCATGGTGAAGAGCAGCGAATGAACCAGAGTTCCTTCGGAAACCCGCTTGCCAGGCGGCCGGCGCGGGAGTTGCCGCGCAGCATCGCCATCGTTGGGGCCGGCACCATCGGCCCCGACATCGGCTACTACCTGAAGACCAGTCTGCAGGATGTCACGCTGTACCTGGTCGACGTCGCACAGAAGCCGCTCGACAAGGCGGTCGAGAGGCTGAAGGGGTACGCCGAGAAGGGCGTCGCCAAGGGGAAGATGACCCCCGAGCAGGCGGCGGCGGTGGGCGAAAGACTCATCCCCACGCTCGACTATTCGGCCATCGCAGGGTGTGACTGGGTGCTCGAGGCGGCGACCGAGAACCTGGCCCTGAAGCGGAAGATCTTCCAGCAGATCGAGGCGGTGGTGCGCCCCGAGGCCCTCATCACCTCGAACACCAGCTCGCTGCCGGCCGAGCGAATCTTCTCGGGGCTGGCCCACAAAGAACGGGCCACGGTGACGCACTTCTTCGCGCCGGCGCACCGCAACCCGGCGGTCGAGGTGATTCGCTGGGCCCAGGCGTCTCCCGAGACCGTGGACTACCTGCGCTGGGTGTTCTGCCAGACGGGGAAGGTGCCGGTCGTCACCGGCGACGCCCTGTGCTTCATGCTCGACCGGGTGTTCGACAACTGGTGCAACGAGGCGGCCCTCCTGCTCGACCGTGCTACGGCCTCGCAGGTGGACTCGGTGGCCGCCGAGGTGGTGCAAGCCGGCCCGTTCTTCGTGCTCAACCTGGCGCGCGGCAACCCCATCATCGTCGAGACGAACACCCTGCAGATGGAGGAAGGGGCGCACTACCGCCCCGCGGAGATCTTCCGGTCGGTGGACACCTGGAAAACCGTGGCGCCCGGGAAGGTCGAGCTCGTGCCCCCGGCCGTCGCCGGGCCGGTGCGCGACCGGCTGCTCGGCATTCTCTTCTCGCAGTCGGTCGACATCGTCGACCGAGGTATCGGCGAAGCGGCCGACCTGAATCTGGGCTGCGAGCTGGCCCTCGGGTTCAAGCGCGGCCCATTCGACGTCATGGCCGACCTGGGCGAGCCGGAAACCCGCCGCGTTCTCGACGTGCTCGACAAGGAGCGCGCCGGCATGCCGCAACCCAAGCGCCCGTTGCGCGCCTACCAGGACTTCTACCGCCACCTGCTGGTGGACGCCGTCGAGGGAGTGAAGCTGGTCACCCTGCGCAGGCCGCAGGCGATGAACGCGCTCGACGACAGGGTCACCGACGAGCTGCTCTCCGTCATCCAGAAGCTCGAGGGCGACCCGGCGACGCTGGGCTTCGTCATCGTCGGGTACGGCCCCAAGGCGTTCTCTGCCGGCGCCGACATCGGGCGTTTCCCCGAGGTGTTGGGGCGCGCCGAGGCGGCGGCCCAGTACGCGCGAGACACTTCCAGGCTGCTGGTGCACCTCGACCGGATGACCAAGCCGGTGGTGGCCGCGCTGAACGGCATGGCGCTGGGCGGCGGGCTCGAGCTAGCGATGCGCTGCCACGGCCTGGTGGCGGCGAAGGACGCCTTCCTTCAGTTCCCCGAGGTGGGCCTGGGCATCGCGCCCGGAATCGGCGGCATGGTGGTGCCCTACCGGCGCTGGCCGCAGGCGTCGGAAACCTTCCACGGCATGCTGCGCTTCACCCGCCGCTTGAAGGCTGACAAGGCGCACGCGCTCGGCATTCTCGACGGCCTGGCCGGCAGCTACGACGAGCTGGTCGCTCTGGCGCTGGCGCGGGTGAAGCAGATCTCGGGCAAGGTGGCCCGCATTCGAGACGCTCCGGTCGAACTCGCCCCATTCGATGCCGCCGAGGCCGTCACCCCGACGGGCCAGCCGCTCAGCCGCGAGGTGGTGGGGCTGGTCAGCCGGGCCATCGAGCAGGCAGCGAAGGCGACCAGCTTCGCCGAGGCGCTCGAGATCGGCTACCGGGCCTTTGGGCAGAGCGCCTGCACCGCCGCCGCGCGCGAGGGAGTCGGGGCCTTTCTGGACAAGCGAAAGCCGGACTTCGGAAAGACGGGCTGAGCGAGAAACTCGAGCGACGTCGAGGGCCCCTCGACTGCGCTTCGCTACGCTCGGGGTGAGCGGAGATTCCGGGTCACGTCTTGGCGCGCGGGGCCTTGGTCTTCTTCGACGCCGGCTTCTTGATCTTCCCCTTCACGGGCTTGCCGGTGCCGCCGTCTTTCCCGGAGTCCTTGTCCTTGTCTTCGGGCGCGGCGAACACCTTCGGCTTGCCGCGCTTGAGCTCGAGCTCGCGGGCGTCGACGGTGACGGTGATGGCGTCGGCCTTGTTCTGCGCGTACGCGAGGTTCTTCTCGGCGCCGTCCTCGCGGAAGACCAGGTGGATGGTGCCCGGCTTGTCGACCGACCACTGCATCTCGAGCATTCCCAGCAGGCCGGTGCCGTCGTCCTTGAACTGAATGTACTGCGTGTCGCCCTGGTACCAGGCCCCGACGAGCTGCTTGGCGGCTCCGGTGGGCTTGGTGAGGGGCGCGGCCAGGACGAGCGCGACGAGCAGGTGGGCGGTCACGGCGGCGAGCATAGCGTCGCGCCCGGACTAGTCACTCGGAGATTGCCGGGGAGTGCCGCCGCCCCCTACGCCTCGCGCCGCCGGTCGAGCCAGTAGAGGACCGCGGGCAACACCAGCACGCTCGCCAGCAGGCAGCAGACCTCTCCGATGAAGGCGGCGATGCCCAGGCTGCGCACCGCGAAGTTGGTCGACCTCACCAGCGCCAGGTACCCGAGCGTCGTGGTGAGGCTGCACAGCGTGACCGCCCCACCGGTCTCGCGCAACGCCAACAGCGCGCTGCCGCGCCCTTCCCGCACGTAGCGCTGGACGACGTTCACCGAGTAGTCGACGCCGATGCCGAAGGTGATCGGCAGCGCGATGAAGTTGAGGAAGTTCAACTTCACGTCGAAGAGCACCAGCAGGCCCGCCATCCAGGCCACGCCGACGAGCAGCGACCCCAGCACCGCCAGGCTCGACCGGCCGGCGCGGAAGGCCAGCACCACCACCAGCACCGTCGCTGCGAACGACAAGAGCACCGCCAGGGGCACGTCCTCGACCACCGAGGTCCACATGTCCGCGTAGATGACCGCCCGACCTGATCCGCGCACCAGCGACCCGTCCGGCAGGCGCGCCTCTCGGTACGAGTCGGCCCAGCGGAACAGGTAGTGCGCGTCGTCCACCGAAGCGTCGGCGGTGGGGCTGATGTAGACGATGCGGCCCCGTGTGCCGTCCGACTCGGTGAAGGCCCGGGCCACCCCGTCGGGCAGGTCGGCCAGCCCGAACCGCTTCAGGTCCGCCGGCGGCAACACCGGGACGATTCGCTTCCAGTCGGCTTCGGCGAGGGCGCCCCGCTCGTGGGCGCGCACCAGGCGCTGGCGAATCTTCAAGAGCAACGGAATCTTCGCTTCCTGCTCGGCCGGGACGAAGTCCTGGAGCGCGTGCAGCCGCTGAAACGGCTTCGCCGCGGCCGGGGCGGCGTCGCGGCGGGCTAACAGCACCTTCGACAGCTCGGGCACCTGCTCGGGTCGGTCGACGAGAATGGCCATGCCCGCGGCGCCCACGTGGCCGGTGATGTCGTCGCCCAGCTTGTTCAGCCGTATCTCGTTCGCGCGCGACGACACGTCGGTGCGCAGGTTGCGCAAGTCGTACTCCATCGGGTCCGCGCGAACCCAAAGGACGATGCCGACCGCGCCGGCCAGCGTCAAGACGGCGCCCCCGACGGCGAGCCCGCCGGGAGCCCGCCGCACCATCGCCTCGAACGGCCGGGCGAAGGCGACGCCCCCGCCCTCGAGCCTCTTGCGCACCCACGACAGGGGGCCGCCGAAGTCCCGCTCGAGGGGGATGGCGCGCTCGGCCAGGGCGAGCAGGGACGGCAGCACCAGGTAGGTGGCGAGCCAGCACAGCACCATGCCCAGGCCGCCGATCAGGCCGAAGTCGTGGAAGCCTCTGAAGTCGGTCGCGCCGAGCGAGCCGTAGCTGGCGCCCGCGGCGACGGCGGCGGTCAGGGTCGGCACCCAAGTCTCGTGCCGCGCGACGTCGATTGCCTGCGCCAGCGGCGAGCCCTTCCGGCGCGCCTCGAGGTAGCGCGCCATGTAGATGATGCCGAAGTTGATGCCGTTGCCGGCGATGATGGTGAAGAGGAAGCCGGTGGCGATGTTCAGCCGGCCGACTGTCAGCATCGTCGCGCCAAACGTCCAGGCGACTCCCACGCCGATCGTGACTAGCATGACCGCCACCGTGCGCAGCCGCAGGTAGTACAAGAGCACCACCGCGGTGATGAGCGCCGCCCCCAGCAGCCCGACGTCCGTCAGGTCGCGGTTGATGGCCTGGTACTCGGAAACGGCGGTGGCCAGGTCGCCCGAGTAGCCGACGGTGATGCCCGGGTCGAAGCGCGCGGGATTGACTCGCTCGACCACTTCGCGCACGAGGCGGATGGCTTCGGCGCCCCGGTCGAAGTCGCTGCCGTGAATCTTCGAGCGCACCAGCACCACCAGCGTCTTGCCGTCGCGCGACTGGTAATAGCCGTCGGGGTACTGGTCGGGGTCGGCGTCCTCGATGCGCAGCCGGTCGCGCAGGGAAGCGAAGTCGAGCGGTTCTGCCTTGGCCGGTTCGTCGTCGAGGTTGACGAACAGGCCGGTCGCCTCGCCCACCGCCCGGGAATAGCGGGCTTCGACGTCGTCGCGCAGCGCCTCGAGCCGGTCCTTCGACAGGAAGAGGCCCGCCCGCGGACCGAGAAACCGCACCGCTTCGTGTACTCCGCTCTCGGCCTCGCCGACCCACGGAGGGCCCAGCTTCTTCAGCTCGGGAACTAGCGCGTCGGCGGTCGCGCGCAGGGCCGACACCGGGGTGCGTTCGCCCGCTTCCAGCACCACGAACAGGGTTGACACGCCCGAAGTCAGGGCGGCCACCCGCCGCAGCTCTTGGACGCTGGCGCGCGACTCGGGCAAGAGCGACTCGAACCCGGTCTGGACCCGCAGCTTGGCCGCGTAGGCCAGCGCGACGGCGGTGATCAGCCCCGCCACCACGAGCGGAACGCCCGGGCGCCTGACCTGCAAGCCGCTGAGCCGCTCTCCGAGCTTCGAAACCGGGCGTTCCACGAGGCCGGCACCGTATCAGAGGCCCGGAGGCTCGGAACCGCAGACTCGGGCTACTGGCGTCGATAAGGGCTTGCGCTCGCCCCGAGAATTGGTTTCACCGGGCGGCGGGCGTTTGAGTATGAATGGGCGCGCCTTGGTTTCGTCTGAGGCCCGATTCACCCACCCGAAAACATGACACCCAGGAGACTCACCATGAAGCGCCTGCTCGCCGTTGTGTTCACTCTCGCATTCGCCACCGTTGCCTACGCCGACGGGGCGGCCACCTTCGCCGCGAAGTGCAAGGCCTGCCACGGCGCCGACGGCGCGGGCGGCAAGATGGCGAAGGAGTCCATCAAGGGCAAGGCCGAGGCCGACGTCCTGAAGGCGATCGCCGAAGGCAAGGGCAAGATGAAGCCGGTCAAGATCGACGACGGCGCCGACGTCGCGAAGTTCGTCGCCGGCCTGAAATAGTCGATTCCTACGTGGCTCGCAGCGGCCCCGCCAACCCGCGGGGCCGTTGTTATTGCGGGAGAATCTCGAAGAAAGGTGGCTCCGAACTGGGGCCCGGTTCCCGAACGCGGTACGCTGCGGGTCGCCGGAGTCGGCTGACCGAGCCTGCTTGCGGCAGCTTGGAGGCACGCGTGAGAGCCCTTGGTTTCGTCGTCGTCTTGGCGTCGGCAATCGTCTGGTCGAGCTGCAACTGCGGAGGCGCTGCGGGCGCGCCGTGCACCCAGGGTAGCGACTGCCTGTCGGGCACCTGCGGCGCCGACGCTGGCTGCACCGCGCCCCCGGGCTCGGGCGACGGAGGGTCCACCGGAACGCTTCCCGACGGCGGGGCCTGCGAAAACCTCCAGTGCCAGGTACAGGCCTGCGCCGGCGGCGGGACCACCAGCATCAGCGGGAAAGTCTATGATCCCGCCGGCAACGTGCCCCTGTACAACGCGGTGGTGCTGGTGCCGAACAAGCCCGTGGCGGCCTTCCCGTCCGGGCCGACCTGCGCGGCGTGTGGCGCCCTCATCAGCGGCGCTCCGGTGGCCATCGCCATCACCGGACCCGACGGCTCGTTCACCCTGACCGGAGTGCCTTCGGGGTCGAACATTCCCCTGGTGATTCAGGTCGGCAAGTGGCGGCGGCAGGTGACGCTGCCCTCGGTGACTTCCTGCCAGGACAACCCGCTCACCGACGCCAGCATCACCCGCCTGCCGAGGGACCGGAGCGAGGGCGACCTGCCGCAGATGGCGCTGTCCTCGGGCAACGCGGACGCCTTCGAGTGCCTCTTGCGCAAGATCGGCATCTCCGACTCGGAAGTCACCGCCCCGTCCGGCGGGGGCCGGGTGCACTTCTACAAGCAGAACGGCATGGACCTGTCGGCCGGCGGGGCCCCCCCGGGCAAAGACTTATGGACCGACGCCGGCACCCTGATGAACTACGACGTCGTCATGCTCCCATGCGAAGGAGGGGCCCATAACAAGCCCGCCGCCGCGGTCCAGAACCTGGTGAGCTACGCCAACGCCGGGGGTCGCGTCTTCGCCACCCACTACAGCTACGTCTGGACGAGGCCGGGCTGGCCCCAGGCGGCACAGTGGCAGCCCGGGCTTGCCGACCTGTACGACTCGACCTTCACCGTCACCGTCGACCAGTCCTTCCCGAAGGGGCAGGCCTTCGCCCAGTGGCTGACCAACGTGGGGGCCTCGACCTCGCCCGGCAGCCTCGACCTCATCGAGTCGCGCCATGATGTCGTGTCGGTGAACGTCGGGGCGACCCGGTGGCTGTACGGAGACATCCCCGCGTCCAACCCGACCGGCTCGATTCAGCACCTTACCTTCAACACGCCCTACCTGGACGCCGGCGTCGCCATCGAGGGCGGAGACCTGCAATGCGGCCGGGTCGTCTTCAGCGACTTCCACGTGACCGCGGGCGCGACCGACGGCGGAGCCGGCTACCCCGACTCGTGCGTGGGCAGCCCCCTGACCGCGCAGGAGAAGGCGCTCGAGTTCATGTTCTTCGACCTGTCCGCCTGCGTGCAGGACGACCACACCGCGCCCACGGCTTGCGCCGCCGCCGGTCAGGCCTGCGATGCCAAGACCGGCTGCTGCACCGGGCTCGAGTGCGATGACCCGGCCGGAAACGCGTGCACCGCGACCGCCACCGGGTGCACCTGCCAGGCGTCCTTCAACTAGGTCTTCGGCCGGGTCGGCCCGCCGAACGCTACGGGTGCTTCTGGCGAAGCTGCGCCTCGAGCTGGCGGCGCACGTCGGGGGGCAGGCTCTCGAGGCCGCGCATCTGGCCGCCCGGGCCGCCCTGACCGAAGTTGGGCGGAGGGGGCGGCTTCTTGAACAGGTCGAGGCCTCCGTTCATCCGGTCGCGCTGGGTGGCGACCAGGGCGTAGGTCAAGGCGTCTGCCGAACCGCGCACGTAGACCTGCTTGGGCCCGTCGGCCACTGGCGCGTCGCCGCCGAACTCCAGCCGCTGTAGCGCGGCCCCCTCGACGGTGAGCTCGACGGTGGTCTCCGGCTTGGCCAGCCCGGCCTCGGCGTCCTTGACGCCCTCGATCATCCGGGCGGCCTTGAACGTCTTCAGGCTGCCCACGAAGCGGCTCACCTGGGCCGGGTCGAACTCGAACCCTGGCGGCAGCGCCTTCGGCTCGACCACCTTCCAGGCCTCGCCTTCCTTGACGGCGACCGTCTTCTTGCCGGCGCCCTGAATGACGACCTTCTTCACCTTGTCGGGGTCGAAGGCCAGGAGCGTCGTGTCGCGCAGGTCGGCTAACCTCTTCTTCAGGATCTCGGCCTGGTACACCGGCACCAGGTACACCTGCGGGTCTCCGTCGACGCGCACGGCGATTCCGTTGGAGGTGTGGGTGCCACCGTCGGCCTCGGGCAGCACCGGCGCGCGGCCCTGGTGGACGGTGACGGTCTTGCCGTCTTTCAACTGCGCCACCCAGGTGAGGTGGGGGGCGGCGAAGCCGAGGACGTCGTCCGAGACGTCGTCCAGGAACTCGCTCGCCGACAGCGACGCGAGCGTCGTCGCCACCTGCCGCGCCGCCTCGGCGTCGAATCGGAAGTTGGGCGGGGTGGTCGTCCCGGCGGTGAGCGCCCACTTGCCGTCGGCGCCCAGCTCGAGAGGCAGCTTCGAGCCCTCGGCATCGGTCGCCGTCGCCCGGGTCAACTCCTCGGCCTTCGCCGGGAAGAAGGCCCGCTTGCGCCACGAGTTGGGGTCGCGCCGCAGCATCCACGACAGCGTGCTCGGAGTGACGAAGACCTGGCGGCTCTTGAGCAGCCGCAGGTAGCCGCCGCCGCCGCGGGCGCTCTTGCCGAAGACGACGTCCAGCATCGGGCCGGTCTCGCCGCTCAACGTCACCGCGAGCCCTTTCTTCTCGTCCACCTCGAACTCGGCCAGCTTCTCGTCCTTCTCGGTGATGAAGTCGGTCGCCTTCAGGTCCTTGAGGTTGTCGAGCAGCCCGGTGACCAGGCTCGGGTCCGCAGGGTGTGGCCTGCCCGGCTTGGCGGGGTCGATCACCACCCAACCCGCGCCTTCCTTCTTCAGGGTCGACAAGGTCGCTCCGCGAACCTCGATGGACGTGACCTTGTCCTTGTCGATGGCCGGCAAGGTCAGCTTGGGCACTCCGACGTTGACGTTTCCGCGGTCGCGCGTGGCCAGCACCAGCAGCAACAACCCCGCGAAGACGCCCACCGCGATGAGGGTTCCTCTCTTCATGTCCTGTCCTTCCCTGTCAGACCGAGGCCTTCGCCCGCCGCGCCTCGCGGGCGCGCCAGCGCACCAGCCCGAAGGCGACCAGCAAGACCGGCATGCCCAGCGCGTTGCCGAACTTCACCGAATTGCGCGTGCCGTCGGACAGCTCGGGCTTCAACGGCGCGCCGGACAGCCCCCGGGTGCGCATCGCCAGGAGCGCGGGGTCGAGCAGCATCCAGTCGGCGATGTTCATCATCAGGGCCTGGTTCGGCCTGCCCATGAAGTCGTCCCAGAGCAGGCTCGACCCGCCCACGACGATCAGCCGGGCGTCGCCCTTGCTCTCGGCCAAGAGCGCAGCGGCGCCGCTCTGGGCGTTGGCGGCGGCGGCCTCGGCGGCGAAGTGGCTCTTCAGCTTGCCGCTGACCTGAACCATCAAGTCGTACGGGCCGGCCGGGGTGATGGTCTCGCTGCGCCAGTCGCGCCGGGGGTCGGTGTTGTAGGGCTTGTTCTCGAGCCAGCTCTTCTTGCTGGACCGGGCCAGCGCCGTCACCTGCCGGCCCTCGGCCGCGGTCGCCGTCACCTGCGTCACGAACGGCAAGGAGAGGCCGCCGATGCCCTTCGAGATGGGGCTGTCGCCCTCGAGCCGCTGCAGCATCGGGACGAAGGGGTAGGGCACCGGCATCGAGACGATCATGAAGCCGCGCTGTTCCTGCACGTTCAACTGCGCCGACTGCGCGTCGGCCACCAACTGCTCGCCCACGGTGACGCCGTAGCTGGCCAACAGCGGCGCGAGCCCGTGCTCGGCCGGGGTGGACTGGAACGTCTTGGCGTCCACCTGCACGACGTCGAGGAAGAAGGCGGCGGCCTTGCCCTGCATCAGGAACTGGTCGAGCGCCTTCAGCTCGTTCGGCTTGTAGGCCGTCTTCGGGCCGACCACCAGCAGCGCGTCGACGTCGTCGTCCACCTTGTCCTTCGACCCTAGGTCGACCGGGCGCACGGTGTAGGTCTGCGAGAGCATGCTCTGCAGGTTGCGGAGCTTTTCCTCGGGCTTGGGTTCGTCGTGGCCCTGCAAGAGGCCGATCACCGGCGTCTTGGTGCGCGTCATCTTGCGGATGAGCGAGGTCAGGTCGTACTCGACCGACCCGATTTCCTGCACCACCGGGATGACCTCTTTCTTGTCCTGGTGGCGAATCACCAGGCCCATGTACGCGCGCTTGGTCTGCACCTGGTCTTCCTGCACCACCCGAATCTCGACCGGCTGCACCCCCGACTGGGCGAGCTCTTTCTCGATGCCGGTCTGCTCGCGGAAGGTGCGGCCGAAGATGTCGCGGCGGACCTCTTTCTTGGCTTCCTTGTCCTTGTCGGTCTCTTGGCTCATCGGGTCGATGAACTCGAACGACAGCTTGCCCTTCGAGGCCGACCGGTACTCCTCGAGCAGGTCGCGCACGTACCGGGCGTTCGACGAGTAGGGCGGGGGCAGGTTCTCGGTGAAGTAGGCGCTCACCGTGATCTGGTCGTCGAGCGCGTCCAGCGTCTCTCTCGAGGCCTTGGACAGGGTGTAGGCCCGCTCGCGGGTGACGTCGACGCGGGTGAAGACGCGCAGGGCGATGATGTTCAGCAGCACCAGGCTGCCGAGCAGGGCGAGCGCGAAGACGGTCTTGTTAGTCGGCTTGGCGGTCATGTGAGCCTCACTGACGGGCGGCGGCGAGCGAGCGAGTGGTCAGCACCAGCCCGGCCGCGGTGAGCGAGCCGTAGAACAGCAGGTCGCGGGTGTCGAGAACTCCGCGGGCGATGTTCTCGAAGTGGAAGTCCACCGAGAGGTACTCGACCGCCTGCCCGATCGACTCGGGCAGCAGAATGGCGAACTTGTCCACGAAGTAGAAGCTGAAGCAGAGCAACAGGCCGACGATGAAGCCGACGATCTGGTTGCGGCTCATGGCGCTGGCCCACAGCCCCATCGCCAGGAAGCTCGAGGCCATCAGCAACAGCCCCAGGTACCCGGCGGCCACCGGACCCCAGTCGAAGGCGACCCCTGGGGCGGTGAGCGAGGCGACGGTGAAGGGGTAGGGCAGCGTCCAGACCAGCCCCACCGCCACCATGCCGAGCGCGGCCAGAAACTTGCCGGTCACCACTTCCCAGTCCTTCAAGGGCATGGTGAGCAAGAGCTCGAGGGTGCCCGACTTCCGCTCCTCGGCGATGGACCGCATCGTGACCGCGGGCGCGAAGACCACGAACAGCACCGGCGCGATCGCGAAGAAGGCGCGCATCGACGCCTGGCCCGCGAGGAAGAGGGTGCCGAAGTACAGCCAGCCCGCGACGAGCAGGAAGCCGCCGAGGACGATGTAGGCGATGGGCGAGCTGAAGAAGGTCCGAAACTCGCGCTTGGCTATGGCCAGGGTTGGGTTCATGGCGGTGTCCTCTCAGGCGGCCGCCCGCGGGCCCGAGGGGTCGGTCGCGGTCAGCTTGCGGAAGGTTTCCTCGAGGCTCACGTGCTGGCGCCGCACCTCGAGCAACACGAGCTCGTTCTTCACCGCGGCCTCGAACAGCTCGCGGCGCGGATCATCTCGGCCGTACCTCAGCTTGAAGCCGGCGGTGCCCGGGCCTTCGGCGTCGGCCGACTCGACCGAGGTGACGCCCGCCACGCCGGCCAGCGCCTGGCGCACCTTCGCCTCGTCCAGTCCGACGCCCAGCCGGGTGCCCACCACCACAGTGATGACGCCGCCTTCGGCGCCCAGCGTCAGCCGTTCGGGAGCGTCGTCAGCGACCAGCTTGCCGTCATTGATGATGAGGACGCGCGAGCAGGTGCTCTGCACCTCGGACAGAATGTGGGTGGACAGGATGACCGTCTTCTCGCGGCCCAGCTCTTTGATCAGCCCGCGGATTTCCGCGATCTGGTTCGGGTCGAGCCCGCTGGTCGGTTCGTCGAGGATGAGGATTTCGGGGTCGTGCAGTATCGCCTGGGCCAGCCCCACCCGCTGCCGGAACCCCTTCGAGAGCTGGCCGATGTCCTTGCCCAGCACCGACTTCAGGCCGCAGCGGTCGACCGCGACCCGAATGCGCTCGGCGCGAAGGTCGGCCGGCACCTGGCGGACCTCGGCGATGAACGCCAGGAAGTCCACCACCATCATCTCTTCGTAGAGCGGGTTGTTCTCGGGCAGGTAGCCGATCATCCGCCGGGTGGCCACCGTGTCGACGCCGACGTCGCGCTCGCCCACGTAGGCGTGGCCCGAGGTCGGCACCAGGAAACCCGCGAGAATCTTCATGGTGGTGGACTTGCCGGCGCCGTTCGGGCCGAGAAACCCCACCACCTGGCCTTTGGAAACCTCGAAGGAGAGACCCCTCAACGCCTGGGTCGTCCCGAAGCTCTTCGAGAGGCCTTCGATACGAATCATCGGTTGGGACATAAGCCGCCGTAGCCCTGTCTGGTTCATGCGCGCGAAGGAGCGCGTGGGGCTGGCGAAGTAGTGCTTAGAGGCGTTGCTGTCAATGGTCCGCGCGCTCCCCCTTTCCAGGGCGCCGGAACAGCTCCTCTGCGTACTTAATTCCGAAGCCCCAGAATTTTCCGCGCCTCAGAGGGCGAAGCCACCGGCCGGCCGGCCTCGGCGGCCACCTTGGCCAGCGCCTCGACGAGCTGGCCGTTGCTGGTCGCCTTGGACCCGTCGGGCAGGTAGAAGGTGTCTTCCAACCCGGTGCGCAGGTCTCCGCCCAGGCGGGCGGCGGCGCGGTGCAGGTCCCACACCTCTTGCCGGCCGATGCCGATGACCTGCCAGTGGGTGCCGGGAATCATCTCTTCGAGCAACAGCGGCAGCCAGTTGGCCTTGTTCGGCATGCCCGACTCGACCCCCATCACCAGCGAGACGTGCGGGGGGTTGGGCACCATCGCCCGGCGCGCGAACAGCATCACGCTGCGCAGGATGCCGGTGTCGAAGCACTCGCACTCGGGCACGATGGAGTGCCGCTTCATCACCTCGGCGAACTCCTCGATCTTCTCGACCGAGTTGTCGAACACCATCGGCGGCCAGGCCCAGTCGTTGTTCGACTTCAGCTTCAGGTAGTTGAGCGACCCGGCGTTCAGGGCCGCCATCTCGGGGCGCACCCTCTCGAGGCAGGCGACCGGGCGGCTGATGTCGGGCCCCACGGTGCCGGTGGTCATGTTGATGGCCAGGTCGGGGCACTCGGCCTTGACGGCGGCGCAGATGTTGGCCACCACCTCGGGTTCCCAGGTGGGCAGCCGTCCCAGCCCCGGTTCCTGGTTTCGGAAGTGGCAGTGGACGATGGACGCCCCGGCGTCGCGCGCGCGGCGGGCCTCCTTCGCCATTTCCTCGGGGGTGACGGGGACTTGGTGCTGAGCGGGATCAGTCAGGACGCCGGTGAGGGCGCAGGTGATGACGGCTTTCCGGTCGGACAAGGTGAGGCCTCCGGGCAGGTGAGGGCCGGCAGTGTAGGGCGGGCGGGCTGCCGCGGCCACGGCGATTGCATGCCGGCCGCCACTTGCCGCCGCGGTCCGAGTTGGCGTAGAGCGCTGCCGCCCGCACCGACTCCGTGAGGACCCGATGGCCCAGCCCGTGACGCCGCTTGCCCCCGAAGAGCCCCAGGTTCCGCCGAAGGCAGTCACGGCCGTTGTTGCCGACGCCAACGAAGACCCCGAGCTGGTGTGGCTGCGCGAGGTCTACCAGGGCGACAAGGTGCCGCAGCTGACCTTCCGCGCGGTGGCGATGGGCATGCTCTTGGGCTCGTTCATGGCGTTCTCGAACCTGTACGTCGGCCTGAAAACCGGCTGGGGGCTGGGCGTCGCCATCACCGCCTGCATTATGAGCTGGGCGATCTTCAGGGCGCTGCGCCCGGTGCTGGGCAGCGAACCGTCCATCCTCGAGAGCAACTGCATGCAGTCGACCGCTTCGGCGGCCGGGTACTCGACCGGTGGCACGCTGGTGTCGGCCTTCTCGGCCTACCTGATGATCGAGCACAAGGCGCTGCCCTGGCCGCTCACCATGTCGCTGGTGTTCGTCCTGGCGATGCTGGGTGTCTTCATGGCGATTCCGATGAAGCGGAACATGATCAACGTCGAGAAGCTGCCCTTCCCCTCGGGGACGGCGGCGGCCGAGACGCTGCGCTCGCTGTACACCGCCGGCGCCGAGGCGGCGAAGAAGGCTCGGTCGCTGTTTTACGCGATGGGGTTCGGCGCGCTGGTCGCCTTCGGCCGCGACGGCATGCAGGACATGACCGAACGCTTCAAGCTCGGCACCTGGGCCCAGTACCTCACGCTGCCCAACTTCCTGCCGATGGCCGCGTGGTTCAAGAAGGCCGGATGGAACGACGCCGCCACCGCGGTGGACAACAAGGGCTACACCTTCTCGTTCGAGCTCTCGACCATCATGGTCGCCGCCGGGGCGATCATGGGCATCAGGGTGGGTGTGTCGTTGCTGGTCGGCGCCGTCCTCTGTTACGGCATCATCGCTCCGATCATGCACTCGGTGCCGTCGGCGACCGAGGGCCAGATGGTGATCAACGTCTTAGGGTACCGCGGCATCGTCCAGTGGACGGTGTGGGGCGGCGTGTCGCTGATGACCACCGCCGCGCTGCTCAACTTCTTCATCCAGTGGAGGACGCTGGTGCGCGCCTTCTCGGGCCTCGCCGGCATTTTCAAGAAGAAGGACCCGAACGCGGTCGCCGACCCGCTCACCGCCATCGAGGTGCCCGCCTCGTGGTTCGTCACCGGCGTGCTGATCGCCGCCGCGGGCTGCGTCGTCATCAACTACACGGCGTTCCATGTGGCTGTCTGGCTGGGCGCCCTGGCGGTGCTGCTGTCCGGCATCTTGTCCATCGTCGCCTGCCGCGCCACCGGAGAGACGGACACGACACCCATCGGCGCGCTCGGGAAGATCACCCAGCTCACCTACGGGTTGCTCATTCCGCAGAACATCACCGCCAACCTGATGACGGCGAACGTGACGGCGGCCATCGCGACCTCGTCGGCCGACCTGCTGACCGACTTGAAGTCCGGGTACCTGTTGGGGGCCAACCCCCGGAAGCAGTTCATCGCCCAGTTCCTCGGGGTCTTCGCGGGCACCCTGGTCGCGGTGCCGGGCTTCTATCTCCTCGTGCCGACCGCCGAGACGCTGGGGGGCGACAAGTTTCCGGCGCCGGCGGCGCAGGTTTGGAAGGCGGTCGCCGAGCTGCTCGGCAAGGGCGTCCACTCGCTCCACCCGAGCGCGCTGTGGGCGATGGCGATAGGCGGGGCGCTGGGCATCGCAATCACCCTGGCCGAGAAGGCCTTCCCCAAGCACAAGCGCTTCATCCCTTCGCCCACGGGCCTCGGGCTGGCCTTCGTCATTCCGGCGTGGAACTCGATCAGCATGTTCATCGGCGCCGTCATCGCCTACGCGCTCGAGAAGAAGAAGAAGGCCGTGGGTGAGACGTATACGATCCCAGTCGCCTCGGGGCTGATCGCCGGCGAGAGCATCATGGGCGTGCTGATCGCGGTCTTCGGAGTCGTGTACGACTTGGTCGCGGCCAAGCCGCCGGGCGCGCCGTAGCATCCCGCCAGTCTGGGGAGCTTCTCAAAACGAACACAAGCAAAGGCGGGCAGAGCGCGGTTTGACTCCCGGAGACGCCCCCGTTAAAGCCGGGCGACATGCACGCCCTGCCCCTGATGATCGGCGTGGTCTGCGTCGCCGCCATCGGTTACCGGTACTACTCGGCCTTCATCGCGGCCAAGGTGCTGGCGCTCGACGACGCGAACGTCACCCCGGCCCACCGGCTGAATGACGGCCACAACTACGTGCCCACCAACAAGTGGGTGCTGTTCGGCCACCACTTCGCCGCCATCACCGGAGCCGGCCCCCTCGTGGGCCCGACGCTCGCCGCGCAGTTCGGCTTCCTGCCCGGCTACCTGTGGATACTCGTCGGTGTGGTGCTGGGCGGGGCGGTGCACGACTTCATGGTGCTGACGGCGTCGGTGCGCCGCGACGGCAAGTCGGTCGCCGAGATAGTCCGCGCCGAGGTGAGCGGCCGCGCGGGCTTCGTCGCAGGCCTGTCCATTCTCTTCATCGTGATGGTGGTCATCGCCGCGATGGCCAAGGTGGTGGTCAACGCGCTGGCCGAGAGCGCCTGGGGCACCTTCACCATCGGCGCCACCGTCCCCATCGCCCTGTTCATGGGGCTGTGGATGTACCGGTTTCGGAAAGGTAAGATCGCCGAGGCCTCTGCCATCGGCGTCAGCCTGCTGTTGTTCGCGGTGGTGGCCGGCAAGTGGGTCGCCGGCTCGTCGCTGGCGCCGGCCTTCCTCCTGTCCGAGCACACGCTGACCCTGACCATCGCGGCGTACGGCTTCATCGCCAGCGTGCTGCCGGTGTGGATGTTGCTCTGCCCGCGCGACTACCTGTCGTCGTACATGAAGATCGGCACCATCGCGATCCTCGTCCTGGGCATCTTGATCGTGAACCCCGAGCTCAAGCTGCCGGCGATCTCGCAGTTCACCGACGGCGGGCCCGTCGTCCCGGGCAAGCTCTTTCCCTTCGTCTTCATCACCATCGCCTGCGGGGCGATCTCGGGCTTCCACGGGTTGGTGGGCAGCGGCACCACCCCGAAGATGCTCGACCTCGAGACCCAGGCTCGGCCCATCGGATACGGCGCGATGTTGATCGAAGGCGTCGTCGGAGTGGTGGCGCTGATCGCCGCCAGCGCGCTTTCTCCGGGCGACTACTTCGCGATGAACGCCCCGCCCGACAAGTTCGCAGCGCTCGGGCTGTCGCTCGACCAACTGCCAGATCTCGCCGCCCAGATCGGCGAGAAGCTGGAAGGGCGCACCGGCGGAGCCGTCTCGCTCGCGGTCGGCATGAGCGTCATCTTCTCGAAGCTGCCCGGGTTCCGGACGCTGATCTCGTACTGGTACCACTTCGCCATCATGTTCGAGGCGCTGTTCATCTTGACCACCGTGGACACCGGCACCCGGGTAGCGCGCTTCCTGGTGCAGGAATTCGGCGGCCGGCTGCACCCGAAGCTGGCCGAGACAGGGTGGCTGCCGGGGGCGCTCTTGTCGACCGCCCTCGTGACCGGTTCGTGGGGCTACCTGGTCTGGACCGGGTCGATTCACACCATCTGGCCGATGCTGGGCATCTCGAACCAACTGCTCGCCTGCATCGCGCTGACCGCCGTCACCACGATGGTCGTCAACCGCGGCAAGGCGAAGTACGCCTGGGTGACGCTGGCGCCGCTCTTGTTCGTCGGCACCGCCACCGAGACCGCTGGCTACCAGCTCATCGTCAACCAGTTCATTCCAAGGATGATCCTCTCCGGGAAGCCAGGGCTCGCGTTCCAGGGGTGGCTACTCGCCTCGCTCTGCGCCATGGCGATGGCGGCGCTCGTCTACGTCTTCGCCGAGGCGGCCCTGAAGTGGCTGCGCTGGGCTCGCGCGCCCAGTGCTCAGGTGGCCGGATGACTTCCGGCGCCCCGCGGCGTCAGGGTGGAGCGGTGCGTGCCGGGCCTTCCGCGAAGTGCTGCGAGCCGTAGGCCTGGAAGGCGGCGTCCTTCTCGCGCCAGCAGCCCTCGGCCGAGCCCTGCTTCGCGCACAGGTGCCGGAGGAACTGCTCGGGCTGGGGCAGCTCGTCCCACACCTCGGGGAGGAAGGTCGACCGCCGCCCGCGGTATTCGAGGATCAACCCGGGGTGCGTCGCGCCCAGCCGCTGGGCGAGCGCGTCGGGAGTCGGTTCGGCGACGGGGCGCGGCGAGTCGAGCACCGACACCGAGAGCGCGATCGCCGGCAGCTCGGCGGCCTTCACCGGGTTGAAGCGCGTGTCGCGTAGGGCCGCGTTGACGGCGTTGTGGACGACGTCGAGCGCGAGCGGTTCGCTCGGAGCGAGGCTGCCGATGCAGCCGCGCAGCTCGCCCGCTTCGCGCAGGGTGACGAACGCTCCACGGGGAGTGGACAGCCTCGGCCAGCGCGCGGCGACGGCGGGAGGCACCGAGATGACTTTCCCTTCGCTTACTGCGGCCTCGAGCGCCTGACGCCCCAACGCCACCAGCGCGGCGCCTTCGTCGGCCGAGAGCTCGAACCGGTCTTCGTACACCAGCGACCCGTACCCGACGACGCGGGCCTTGTCGCCCGAGACGTCTCCCGAGTTCGCGTAGGTGAGCAGCCTGGGCGTGAGCGCCAGGCGCGCGGCCAGCTCGTTCATCAGGAAGAGCACCTGGGTGCCGTCGGTGGTGCAGCGGGCGACGCCCTCGGCGTCCGACCGGGCGATCGCGTCGAGGCAGGGCCGGTCGAGCACGACCGCCTGCTCGTACGAGTAGTAGTGCGACAGGTCGACGCTGACGACGAAGAGCGTCTTCGGGTCGGCGAGCCGGGCCAGCTCGGCCGCCGCGGCGCGGGCCTCGTCCGGCGACAGCCGGCCCACCACCAGCGGGACCAGCTCGAAGGGCCGGCCGTTCACCGCCCGCAGGAAGGGCAGCTCGATCTCGATCATGTGCATCGTGTGCGCGAGCGGAACGTCCACGAAGCCCGGCCGCTTCAAGAGGCCGGCGGCGTCGTCGGCCACCTTCACTTCCAGCCCCGGCACCCGGTAGTGGGTCGCCCGGTCCACCGACAGGCCCGAGTAGTTGGCGTCGTTCGAGTGGTTGGCCGCGATGATCACCACCCGCTCGAACCCCGGGTCGAGCTGCTTGAAGGACTGGGCGGCCACCTGCCCCGAGAACTCGAGGCCGGCGTGCGGCACCAGCACCATTCGCACCGGGGCCGTGGCCGCCCGCGTCGCCTTGCCCAGGAACCCGGTCACCTGCGCGTCGAGCTCTCTGGCGTCGGCCGGGTAGAACTTCCCGGCGGCGGCGGGTTCGCGCACCCGCTTGGGCTCGGCCGGCCGAGGTGTCGCGCACGGGCCGCACGAGAGAGAGGCGAAGGCGAGCAAAGCAAGCATGGCGTTCCTCACGTCCAGACTCCGGGAATCGGTTCGCCGCACGGGCACCGACCGTCGACGAGGCCGACGTGCTTCACGTCGAAGCCCTCGCGTTCGATCAGCACGCGGCCGTCGCGGGGACAATGCGTGTGGTTCGACTCGTGACCCGGCACGTTGCCGAGGTACACGAAGTGTAGGCCGGCGTCCATCGAGCGCTTTCGCGCCTCTTCCATCGAGGGGACGGGGGTGGGAGCCAGGTGCTCGAGCCGGTGCGCCGGGTGGAAGCGCAAGATGTGGAAGGGCGTCCCGGACCCGAGATGAGTGGCCACCCAGCCCGCGAATTCGCCGATCTCGGCTGGCGAGTCGGAGAGCGAAGGCACCATGAGGAAGCTGACCTCGGTCCAGACCTTCTCCTCCTGCAGCACTTCGAGCGTGCGCAGCACCGGCGCCAGTCGGCCCCCGCTGACCTCCTTGTAGAAGGACTCGCGGAAGGCCTTCACGTCGAGCGTCACGGCGTCGAGGACGCGGCACAGCTCGCGCAGTGGCCGCTCGTTGATGTAGCCGGCCGTCACGAGCACGTTCCTTACGCCGCGCTCGCGGGCCAGCGCGGCCGAGTCGCGCACGTACTCGTACGCCATCAACGGCTCGGAATAGGTATAGGCCAGGGCGGGCACCTGCTGGGCGGTCGCGGCGGCGACCAGGTCGGGCGGGAGCGCGTCGTGGGTGGCGACGTCCTCTGGGCGCCGCTGGGAAATCTCCCAGTTCTGGCAGTTGAGGCAGCGCAGGTTGCAGCCGCCCGTCGCCACCGAGAGGATGGGGGTGCGCGGCAGGTAGTGGTACAGCGGCTTCTTCTCGATCGGGTCGAGGTGGGCCGAGCAGAGGTTGCCGTAGGCGACCGTCAACAGCTTTCCCCGCTTCACCACCCGGGTGCGGCAGAAGCCCCGGTCGTTCTCTCCAAGAATGCAGGCGTGCGGGCACAGCTCGCACCGGACCAGGCCGGCCCGCGCCTGTGCGAAGGAGGCGGGCCGGGAAAACGGCCCAGGCTCGGCTGGCGCGTCGTTCCGGAAGCCGAGGGCGAGCCCCGGCTCGGTGCTCCGCAGCGCGAACTCATGGAACGCCTCGGTCCCGAGCAGCGCGGCCCCACAGCCCGCGACCGAACGGCGGAGGAAGAGGCGCCGGTCGCCGGACTGGGCCACGGGCGCCGGAGCAATCCGACGCTGCGCCCGGTCGGTCAGTTGCGCCGCCGCCCCGATGGGGCAGAGCGCCTCGCAGAACGGGCGCCTGACGAGCAGCGAGAGGGTCAGGAGCGCCGCGGCAGTGCCCAACACCCAGAGCGACGGCGCGTAGGCATTGACGAAGAAGGCCGAATAGAAGGGCCCGCCGGAGATTCCTTCGCCGCGGTCGGCCCTCGCCCAGAACCACGCCAGCGCGACGAGCGCGGCGATCGCCGCCCTGGGCAACCACAAACCCGCCCAGCGCCGTGCGCGCCGGCCTCCCGCCCGCTCGCAGAAGCCCTGCGCCGCGCCCAGGGGGCACAGCCGCTCGCAGAATCGGTGCCCCTGGAGGTTCGCCAGCACCGCTGCCGGCACCGCGTACGGGCGGAGGACTCCGAAGACGCACTGCCGGGGACAGACGTGACAGAAGACGAAGGGCACCTTGAAGTAGCACCGCGCGATTGGGAACGCGGCGACCGGCAGCAGCAGTGCGTAGTGCGCCAGGCGACCCGCGCCGGCCCCTAGCGAGTCGCGCCAGGCCGCGAACCGACGCGAGATGCGGACGGTGGTCTCGCGAACGGTTCGGGGCTCGAAGGCCGCGAGCGCCGCCAGAAGCAGCGCCGCCACCACCAGCGTCTGGTAGCCGCGGAGGAAAGTGAAGGCGTACAGCGGTGGCTCCGTGCTCTCACCGGCAGCGAGGAGCACGAAAGTCGCGAGCGCCAAAGGCCAGGCGAGGCCGAGCTTGGGGAGAGCGTCCGCCGGCGCCTCGGAACGCCGCGACTGGAGCAACGCCGCCGAACTCACCAGCTTCAGCCCAGCAGCCGCCGCGAGGGCCCCGCTTAGCCCCATCGCCGGGACCAGGAAAGTGAAGGTCGAGAGCGACGCGATCGCCGCGCCCACCAGGTCGGCACCGTACAGGGCTCCCGGTCGCCCGCCAGAGCACCGCGCCGCGGCGGCGAACTGCGTTCCGGGCACCAGCCCCACGCCCACGGCCACGGCGAACACCAGCGCCCGCGCGAGCCACCCGTGCGCGGCGAGCAGGGTTGGCAGACCGGCCACGAGCGCCAGCGGCAGACAGAGCTGGGCCAGGTCGAGCCAGAGGACCGCGCGCCTGCCGAGCGCACTGCGCCCGCCCAGCGCAGCGCCCCCAGCTGCTCCGAGCATGAAGCCTGCCAACACCAGCCCGACCTCGCGGTAGAGGGCTCCGGTGCCGATCTGGTACGCCAGCATCAGGACGAGCTGCGTGGCGAGGCTGGAGGCTCCGGTCGTCAGGACGGCGAAAGGAACCGGTTGGGACCTCGGGCCGAATGCCAAGATCGCCAGAGCTCCCAAGATCATCGCCAGCAGCGCGAGAAGCTCGAGGCCCGGCTCTCCGAGCTCGAGGGCAAGCCGGTCGAGCGCCAACCGGTAGGTGGTCGGGTGCAGGTCGCGGTTCGGCGGCTCGTTCATCGACGCCCAGCGGTCGGCGTCGGCAGAGCGAGCGGGTGACAAGAGCTGCCCGAGCGTCCCGGCGGTGAGGTGCTTCGGGGCGACGCCGCGTTCGGCCAGCCGGGCGACGATGCGCGGCACGGCTTCGGGCGCCGCGGGCAGCGTGCCGCCCTTCGCCGCGAGGTAGACCGTCCGGTCCATCGGGAAGACGCGCGTCGGGCCGACCGCGGCCTCGAGGGTTCGCATCAGCGACGAGTGCAGGCGTCGGGTGGCGTCGGACGCCGAGGCTGCGTGGCCCGGTAGCGCGACCGCGACCAGGCCGCCGTCGCGAAGCGCCCCCGCGGCCGCCTGGAAGAATTCGACGGTGAACGCGCGGTTCTGCTGGGCCGTGCCCGGTTCGGGGGTCGACAGGACGACGAGGTCGTACTCGCCGTGGTGCTCGGCGAGGTGCCGTCGCGGGTCCACCGCCAGCAGGTGCGCTCCGGGCGTCGAGAAGTCGGGGAACTCGGCCCGCAGCACCCCCAGCAGCGACTCATCCTCTATGAGGTAGTCGATGCGGACGGCTCCGTGCAGCGCGAACGCCTGGGCAGCGCCCACCGGGGCGACGCCGACGATAGCGACGGCTCGCGGGCTCGGGTGGAGCGCCGCGGGGAGGTGGGCCGTCTCTTCGGCTGCCTCGACGTCAGCCGCGGTGGCCACCGGCCGGCGGTCGACGAAGACCGTCGCTTCGCCGGGCTTGCCGCCGACCTCGATGGAACCATACGGCGACTCGAGCCTCGAGCGCAGCGCCGGCCCGCGCGAGCGGAGGTCGGCGGTCCACGTGTCGAGCGACGGGCCGAGGAACGGCAGCGCCGCCAGCCCCACCGCCAACGCGGCCGCGATCTTGCGGCTCGAGCCGGCCAGGGCGGCAGCGCTGGACAGCGCCGCGAGTCCCAGTCCGAGCGTGAAGGCGGGAGCCTTCCCCAGGAGAAACAAGCTCAGTGCCGCGCCCGTGGCGGCGGCCCCGAGTGACTCGGCCAGGTAGGCGCGTTGGACGCCATTCCCGGGCTCGGCGTCCGACCCTGACGGGATTCCGCCGGCCAGGGTGGCGAACCCGAACCCCGACAGGAAGCAAGGAAGGGCGAGCAAGGCGAATGCCCACGAGAGCGCGGCCAAGGGCCCGGGCGCTGCGCCCGCGTCGAACAGCAGTGGCAACAGGCGCGCGGCCAGGACGGAAGCCAGCGCCGCCGGGCCGTACGCAGCCAGGACGAGCCAGGCGCGCCGGGCCGAGACGTTGCCCCGGCCGCCGACGAATGCTCCCGCCGCGGTGAGCGAAAGCCAAGCTCCCATCATCGAGGCGAGCACCGCCTCGCTGCCCGAAAACGCGGTCAATAGCTCCCGGGCGACCAGCGTCTGAAAGCCCGCCCCGCACCCGCCCAGGGCGGCGAGGCGCAGCATCCAGGTTGCGCGGGACCTCATCGGGCGCGGAATCTACCGCGTTGGAGAGTAGGGTGCGGGGATGGTGCGCTCCTTCGGCAGGGTAGGGACAGTATTTCTCTGGGCCATCGCCATCGCCTCGTGTGGCCCACCGCAGTCGGTCCAGCCCCTGTCCGACCCGGCCCAGGCCAAGGCCGACCCAAAGCTTTCCGGAGTCTGGTCGGGCGACATCAACGGAAGCGTGGGCACGCTTCACCTCATGCCCACCTACGGCGCCCACCTGGACGTCGTGCTGGTGGGCAACGACGGCGAGAAGGGCGCGGCCGTGCTGACCTTCGACGCGTTCCCCTCGACCGTTGCGGGGAAGAGCTACCTCAACCTCCGCGCGCGCTCGTTCAAGGGCGCCT
>JAHFDQ010000166.1:0-6292 GCA_023248915.1 Archangiaceae bacterium
TCGACGCGGTGCCCGGGGTGGGCGAGGCGCGGCGCCGGGCGCTGTTGCGCCACTTCGGGTCGCTGGCCCGAGTCCGCGAGGCGTCTATCGAAGAGCTGGCCGAGTGCGACGGCCTGGGGCCTTCCGTGGCCGAGCGGCTGCACGCGCACCTGCACGGGTTGGTGGACGGCGTCGACCCGGTGCGCGACGCGTCGATCGAGGACGCCCAGGCCTGACGCCGGCCGTTGTCAACCGCCAACTGCTTGGCTTTCTACGGGCCTCCAGCAGGATTTTTGATTGCGACTGGCCTTGCCTGTGACGTATAGCGCACCCACTTTCGTGCGATCGCCAGGGGCGAGGGACGGACTATGAGGCTGTACCCGAAGGTTATTCCCATCATTTCCCGCGAGTGCATCCAGAAGCTGATGCAGGACGGGGACGCCGAGGTCGAGGCGCTGCGCATCGCCGATGCGGAGATGGACCTCTCGGCCATCATGCGGGAGTACCTGGCCAACGAAGAGCGGGTGAATCAGGCGACCCGCGAGGCGCTCGAGCGGCGCGGGTATGATCCCAGCAAGTTCAACCAGGTGAAGCGCGAGATGGCCGACGTTCGCGGCTTCAAGATGGGCGACGATGGCATCGAGTACGTCATCGACCAGATGATCGAGTTCCTGCTCATCAGCCGGAACGTGGAAGAGGTCTATTCCCCCGACACCTCGCTGCGCCTGAAGATCCACGCCATCATGAAGCGGCACCTCGACGTGGACGACGAGATCGACCGCGAGGCGCGGGCCCGGCTGAAGCACCTGCAGGAAGGCACTTCGGCCTTCGACATCGAGTACGGCAAGACGGTCGAGCAGATTCGCCGCGCGCGCGGCCTGATCTGATCCCGTAGCCGGGTGGGAAAATTGACCGGGTGCGACAGGCCTGTAGCCTTCGCACCATGGCTCTCTCGCAGGCGGCGACTCTCTCGGCGCTCTCGCATTCGGTGGACTCGGTCGGCGAGGCGGTCGAACGCCTCGAGTCGGTGCTGCCCGCCCGCGAGGACAGCGCGGTGCTGGCCGACTTCCTCGAGGATGATCTGCGCCAGGGGCTGGAAGCCATCGGCGAGGTCGACGCCCACTTCACCGATCTGCTCGACACCCTGCGCTCGGACCGGCTCTCGCCCATCACCCTCTTGGAAGCCGCCGAGGACTACCGGGTGCTGAACCGGCTCGAGTACCTGACGGTGGTGGTGGCGCAGCTTCGCCGGCTGTCGCAGGCCGCCGGAAAACTCAGGAACGGCTGAAGAATCCCGTTCGGCCCGAGCGGAGTCGAGGGCGACCCCTCGACGGGCTCGGGGTGAACGGAACCGCTCACCACTTCAGGGCTTCCTTCCCCTGAGCCCGGGCGCGCTTGTCGCCCGGCCGGGTGAACCCGGTGAGCGTCGCCCGCACCGCCCCCAGGTCGAGCGCCCCCACCGCGGCGAGGGGCAGGCGGCGGTCGTCGTCGCTGATCCACACGTGCACCTCGCGCCTCAACCGGGAGTCGTTCAGCACCACCGCCTCGCCTGCCAGGTGCCAGGCTTCGAATTCGCCCAACGGCAGCGACACGTGCTCGCGGCCCACCACCTTGCCCGACATCCGCCACATTCGCCGCACGCCGTAGACGTCGAAGCAGATCGCCAGCTCGCCCTTCAGCGGTAGCTGGCGCATCAGGTAGACGGCGCCGGCCACGTCCAGCCCGTCGTGGGCGTACCGGAACTCGCTCTTCCCGTTCCGCCCGTCGACGGAGAAGGCGAGGGCGACGCCGCGGTCGTTCGGCCGGAAGGCGACGTCGGCGGTGCGGTGGACCTCGTTCTCGGTGGCGTCTTCGGTGTACCGGCTCGGGCGGAGCGAGCGCGGGGACAGGTAGCTGACGCCGGTGCCGTTCACCCGGCGCACCTTCGAGAAGAAGGTGTTCGTCTGGGCGTGCACCTCGACCGGCAACTGCCCGTCCCGGACGGGCAGCACCCGCATCGTCATCTTCCCGGCCTGGGCGCCCATCGCGTCGAGATCGAATTCGAGCGACTCGCCCGCCGCGAACGCCACCGGTAGGCGCAAAGGCGGCAAGGGCAGGCACTCGGCGTCGGTCGGCGGGGGTCTCGGGGCGGGCACCACCGCCAGGGCCGCCGCGGGTGGCCCGGCCGGAGGCCGGTTCGGAGTCGGGCCCGCCTCGGCGCCGGCCGCGACGGACATCGCCAGGAGTACGAGCCCAACCCTCATTCGTTCCTCTACTCTACCGGCCGGGCTTCGTGGGTTGCCAGAGCGCTTCCAGGCGGTCGGCCAGCGCGCCGCGGACGGCTTCCCACTCCGCGGCATCGAGAGTCACCTCGTAGCCCGACTTCGCGAGCCGGCGGGCCATCGCCTGCGCGAACGGCCGGGCTCCGAGCGCGTCGGCCAGGTGCAGGTACTCGTAGTCGGTGAGCCCGTCTCGGATGTGTTTGAGCCTCAGCGATTCGATCGGCACGTGCGTGCGGCCGCCCACCCTCGCGGGAGTGCCCGGGTAGAAGAGGGTGCCGTCGCCGTTGCCGCCGAACTCGAAGACGTCCTCCCAGGCGTCGCGCGACCCGTAGGCGTGGACGGTGTCGAAGTACAACTCGCCCTCGACGCCGGCGAGGAAGGCCAAGGGCCCCATCGCGCGATTTCGCGGCGCTGGCACGTCGACCAGGTACGACGCCCAGCCCGAGGTGGCGCGCCGCCAGGCTTCCTCGGCCGGGGGCACCGGCCCGCAGCCGTGCGAGGTGCAGCTCTGGTACCACCAGAGGGCGGTGCCGGGCAGGGCGCGGCGAAGCTCGTCCGCGGTCATCACCCGCCGGCAAGTCTGCGCGCCGGCCCGGGGAAAGAAGCAAGTCATGTTCGGGCAGAGGATGTCGGCGGCGCTGCCCAGGGCCTCGTCGGGCGACGAGGTCACCAGCGCGGCGATGGCTCCCGCCGCCCGGGCCCGCGCCGACTGCTTCAGCACGAGCGGGAAGTCGGCCGGCCGGGGCTCGTCCTTGGCGTAGAAGAACAGGCGCGCGAGCCAGCCCCGCTGCTCGTGGTGGGCGCGCACCGCGCGGAGGTAGAGCACCTTCTCCGAGTCGGTCACCGCGGCGCGGGTGTCGCGGGCGTCGGTGGTGGTGAAGCGGGCCCCGGAGGGCAGGGCGGTGCCGTCGAGGAAGGGGCCCAGCTCGGCGTCGTAGTCGGTGAAGTCCACCCGGGCGTTGCCCGCCTCGAAGCGCACCGGGGGAGCGTCCATTCCCATGCCGTACGCGGACAGGCGGTGCGCCAACAGCGCCGTGGCGTAGTCGCGGAGCAGCCGCCTCGCCTCGGCCGAGGACGAATCGAGCCGGTGGCCCCGGGCGACGCTGTATAGCGACAGGCCAAAGCTGGTGGGAAAGGAAGACGTCGCCGGCAGCGCGAAGCGCAGCACCCGCACCTCGATGGGCACCTTCACCGGAGGGCGGTCGGCCGCGGACAGCGCGAGGCTGCCGGCAGCGGACCCGGGGGCTCGGCGGGCGTCGGCGCAGACCTCGACATACAGCACCAGCGGCCGCGCCTCGGTCGAGTCGAACGGCAGCGCCGCGCGCGCCTCGCCTTCGTAGGCGTCTGTCACCGGCACCAGCGGGTCGGGCCAAGGGCCGCGCGCGCCCTCGACGCCGGACGGCTCGCGCACGTCGAGGTACGCCTCGCGGTACACCCGCACCGCCAGGCTCTCGAGGCCGTACAGCTTCGCATTGACGCCCGCCGCGGGCGGCGCCGCCACTACCTGGAAGCCCTGGCACTCGCCCCGCGCCAAGGAAAGGCGCGCCACGCCGCGCAGCTCGGGGATGACGCCCGGCCTCACCTTCACCAGGCTCGACACCACCCCGGCCCACCGAGGGGCGCCGGCGCAAGCGACGGACAGCCACAGCGCTGCGAGCGCGAGCCCCATGGTGCCTCGGCGGTCAGCCGCCCGACCCTCGTTCGTGCCCCGGCTCGTAGACGGTCAGCTCTCCGAGGACGCTGCCCAGCACCAGCTCGGCCTCGACCCGCACCGGCACGTGCCTCGCGTCGGTGGTGAAGTACGCGACGAGATCGCGCTTGGCGGTCAGCTTTCCCGAGAACTGGGTCGTCACCTTGACTCGCACCACTTCCCGGTCGCCCAGCGGGGTGGCCACCGTTGCCAGCCCCTCGACGGTCGCCGCCAGCTCGAAGCAGCGGCGGCCGGTGAAGACGGGGAAGCGGTACTCCTCGCCGACCGCGAGCGGCTTGTTTCGCAGGGCGAAGGTGGCCGCGGCCATGTCCAGCGTCGCGGCGGGCACGTCGAGCTGCTCTTCCGTCTCGCCCTGGCCCTCGGCCTGGCGGGTGACGGTGGCCACGCTGCCCTCCAGCCTGATGCGCTGGCGCCGCTTCCGGCGGTTCTCGTCGATGAACATGTCGCTGCCCACCGTGCGCTGCTTCGCGTCGTCCCAGTACGTCACGAACCGGTCGCGGATGGGGTAGACGTCCACCGGGGAATTCGACCGGGCGGTGGCGACTATCGGCCAGACCGCTTGACCCCACTGGCTGAGCGGCCCGCCCACCGTCACCTGCACCGAGCCCGCCGTCACTCCCAGGTAGGAGATTCGGTAGGACGACTGCTCGCCCGGCCCGAAGGCGTCTCCCACCGAGCTGGGCTGCGCGTACCCCCTCGACGAAGTCATCAACATGACGGCGGCGACCCAGCGAGCGGCGCTCCTCACGGTTGCCCTTCTTTCCGAACAGGCCTTGCGCCGGACCTTGAAGGTATTCAGCGAATGGCCCGCGTGCCAGCGACCCGACCCGGACATCGTCGCCCTGGAGACCCTGACGCCGACGCCAGGGCCCCCTCCGAATTCAAACGGGTTGGTGTGCGCGAGGGCTTATCCCCTAGGATGCGGACCCCGGTCGGAGGAGTTCTCGCGGAGGCATCGGTGGTTAGCTCGTCGAAGCAGGTGCTCGGGCTGTCGCTCGTCGCGGTGGTGGCGGCCTCGTCGTGCGGCACGCCCGCCGTGCCCCCTCCGACTCCTCCGGTCAAGGTGCGCACCACCTACCGGGTGATCTCGGGGGTCTCGATGGGCGGCATGGGGTCGGCGGCGCTCGGCTTCTCGCGCCCCGAGCGGTTCGACGCGGTCGGCACGCTGGGCGGCCCCATCGACGCGGCGCTTCTCTTGCGCACCATCGACCGGTTTCACGTCGGCGGCTTCTGCAGCCTGGCCGAGCTCGAGGCCATCGCGGCGCAGAACCCCGCCAAGCTGAATGATCCCTCCGTAGTCGGCCCCTGCATGCACCGGCCGAGCAACATCCAGTTCGAGCACTCGCAGGACTTCAACCACTGGGTGTTCACCACCAACGGCGGCAGCTTCGACCGCAACAGCTACCTCAACCTCTTCTCGGACCTCACCCTGGCCTATGGAAGTCTGCTGTACGACAACCCGGCGGGCCCCTTCGCGCCCCCGGGCGTCGACCCCGAGCGGCTTCGCCACCCGCCGGCCGACTTCTGCTCGAACCCGGTCCGCGTGCACGGCCTGAAGAACGCCGAGTACAACCCGAAGGGCACCTACGACGCGATCACCCTCTGCGACGGGCAGCCGACCCTCTTCTACTGCCGCAACACGATGGAACCGGTGAACTTCTGCTCGGACCCGGCGAACCTCGTCACCCCGCTGCCCGTCGCACAGGAGGCGGCGTTCGCGGCGACGTACTGCGCGGCCAAGGGCGGAGCGCAGGAAGCGAACAAGAGCGACCAGCCGCTGTACGTGCTGGATCACGCCGGCCAGGTCGACCCCTGCCGCGAGGCGACTCGCCCCTTCGTCGTGGCCCTGGCGGTCGACCTCAACGGCAACGGCCGCCGCGATTACGGCGAGCCGATTCTGTCCAATGCCGAAGAACGCTACGACGACACCGGAGTGGACGGCTGCGCCGACACGTTCGAGGACGGCCACGGGGGTTGCAACGCGACCGCAACCTCAGGCGCGGTCGACCCCAACCACGACAACTACGACGCCGACACCAACCCGCTGGGCACCGACAACGACTGGATGTGGGAGGCTGGCGAGGCGTACCGAGACAACGGCCTCGACGGCGTGCCGGGCACCGGCGACGAAGGCGAAGGCAACGGGCGCTTCGACAGGGTCCGCGGGCGGCAGGCGCTCTACGCGCTCGACGCCCGCGCCAACCTGCGCAAGCTCGACGCGGCCGGCCGCGACCGTATCTCGCTGCTCGCCGATGGGGGACTGCGCGACCTGTTCAACTTCGGCCTGATGTCGAAGCAGGTGTTCGGGCTGATGCGCGCCTACCGCAGCACGCCGACGGGC
>JAHFDQ010000166.1:6302-10710 GCA_023248915.1 Archangiaceae bacterium
GGCATGGTCGACCGGGTGACCGGCACCCACAATCCGTGGAACAAGGGCTGGAAGTCGGTGCCCAAGGACCTGATCGTGCTCTACGGGAAGGAACACCCGACCGACCAGGACCGCATCGACGGCGAGGGCGATCACGTCGGCACCAAGGAACAGGCGGTCCAGCGCTTCTACACGCTGTTCAATTGGTCGGCGGGGCTGTGGCCGTCGCTTCCCAAACCGGCGGTACCCCAGCAGCCCGAAGACGCAACCCTGCGCCAGAAGGTGACCTGGTACGACTCGGCGCTGTTGAAGGCGAAGCGCGAATACGGAATTTCACTGCCGCCCGGGTACCTGATGGACGCCAACAAGGACCAGCGCTATCCGGTGCTCTACCTGATGCACGGCTACGGCATGGCGCCCGCGGGCTTCTCGGCCACCTCGCTCATCACCGACGCCTTCGTCACCGATTCAGACGTGAAGCTGCGGCCGATGATCATGGTGTTCGCCGACGGCCGGTGCTGCTTCTTCAACCGCGTCACCGGCGCCAGGGACTGCCGAGAGACGGACGAGGCCGGAGTCGAGCTGTCGTCCAAGCCCGAGCTCGAGCGCGAGTGCAACTCGGGCAACTTCTACGTGAACCGCCACGGGTATACTGCCGCCGACGCGGCGCCCTACGGCGACGCCTTCTTCGAGCTGATGGACACCATCGACCAGAACTACCGCACGCTGCCCGAGGCCGAGGTGGAGGCGCGTTGAAGAAGCAGCCTGAAGCGCCCGAAAACACCCCGGTGCTCAAGGTCGAGGTCAGGCGGGCCGACGTCGTGCAACTGGTGATGGACGACGAGCTCTTGCGCAGGTCGGCGCTGGTGCGGGCAATGGCCGACGACGCCAAGGCGGTGCTGAAGATGGGCACCGGCCGCCGGTACCGGAACCAGGCGACTGTTTTCGCCCAGGCAGACCCCGGCGCCTCGCTCTTCCTGGTACTGAACGGTGAAGCGCGGCTGTTCGCGCGGAACGGCGCCGACACGGTCGAGCTGGGAGCCGCGGGCAAGGGCGACGTCTTCGGCGAGGACGGAGTGCTGGGCGAATCGCCGGTGAGGACGTTCTCGGCGGTCGCGCTGGGCGAGGTCGACGCGGTCGAGCTTCCGCGCGAGGCGATCATCAAGTGCGGCAGCGAACGGCCGGCGTTGCTTTCGTACCTCGACGAGGTGCGGGTGAAGCGCCAGAAGGCCCGCGACGAGCTCTCGGATTTCCTCGGCCGTTGGTAACCCCACCCCGGAGGCAGCATGCCGGTCGACAACTACGAAGACGATTCAGACAACAAGGACGACGCCGGCTCGGCGGGCCCCAACCGCAAGTTCAGCGACTTCGACTGCCCGGGCTGCTCGGCGAACAACCCGGTGGGCGATTCCTTCGGCGACGGCGACGAGCTGACCTGCCACTACTGCGGCAGCAACTTCGCGGTGAAGGTGACCGACGAGGGAAGGCTGAAGCTGAAAGAGATGTAAAGGCCGGGCTACGGGCGGCTTCCGAAGAGGGCCGTGCCGACCCGCACCCAGGTGGCCCCTTCTTCTATGGCCACCGCGAAGTCGTGGGTCGAGCCCAGGGACAGCTCGGCCAACCCCAGCCGCCGCGCAAGGGACGCCACCGCCCGGAAGTGGGGCCGCGAGGCCTCGGCTTCGGCCTCGAGCGGAGGCATGGCCATCAGCCCCACCAGGGCGAGGTTGGGCAGCGCGCGCACCTTCTCGGCCAACGGCTCGACCGCCTCGGGCGCCACGCCGCTCTTCGACGACTCGCCGGCGACGTTCACCTCGACGAAGCAGCGCAGGGGTTCGCCCGCCCGGCGGCGCGACAGCTCGGCGGCGATCTCGACCCGGTCGAGGGCGTGGAAGTAGGCCGCCAGCTTCGCCACGTACTTGGCCTTGTTCGCCTGGAGCGGCCCGATGGCGTGCCAGACCAGCCCGGGCAGGTCGGCCAGCGCCGCCGCCTTGTCGCGCAGTTCCTGGGCGTAGTTCTCTCCGAAGTGGCGCTGCCCGGCGGCGTACAGGCGCCGCACCGCCTCGGCCGGCTGGAGCTTCGACACCGCCAACAGGTTTACCGAGCCGGGCGCGCGGCCGGCTTGGGCGCAGGCGGCGTCTATCTGCCCCCGGACTTCGGCCAGCGACTCTTCGGGGCTCAAGGCCCGCTCCACGGCAAAGACAAGCCCGCCTCGGCCAACAGCTCGGCCGTCTCGGCCAGGGGCAGCCCGATGACGTTCGAGGGGCTGCCCTCGACGCTGCGCACCCAGAGCCCGCCGATGCCCTGCACCGCGTAGGCCCCGGCCTTGTCCGCGCCCTCGCCGGTCGCCACGTACCAGGCGATCTCGCCCTCGGTCAGCGCGCGGAAGCGCACCGTCGTCTCGACGACGCGCGCCACCGCTCGGCCGCCGGCCACCGCCACGCCGGTGAGCACGGTGTGGGCGTTGCCCGACAGCCGCCGCAGCATCCGGGCCGCGTGGGCCGGGTCGTCCGGCTTGCCGAACAGCTCGGTCCCCAGGCACACGGCGGTGTCTGCGGCGAGCACCCGCGCCCCGGGGCGCCGGGTGGCGACCGCCGCCGCCTTTTCCCGCGCCAGGCGCTCGACGTAGGCGGCCGGGGCCTCGCCCGGCCTCACCCGTTCGTCGACATCGGCGACCACCACCTCGAAGCGGACTCCCAGCAGCGAGAGCAGCTCGCGCCTCCGGGGCGAGGCCGAGGCCAGCACGAGAGAAGGTTGATCAGCCAGGCTCGACATGTAATCTCGCCCCCAAGGGGGCCGGCGCGCGAGGTTACCCCGACTCTTGCTCGGAGCGACCATGAACGCCGCAGACCTGCTCACCGGAATGAAGCGCACGGTCGAGCAGCTCGCCGCCTTCAATGAGATCGCCAAGGCGCTGACCTCGACCCTCGACGTGCACGAGGTGCTGCGGCTGGTGATGCAGAAGGTTTCCGAGCTGATGCGGCCCACCAACTGGTCGCTGTTGCTCGAGGACGACGCGGGCCAGCTCTACTTCGAAATCTGCGTCGGCCCCGGGGCGGACAAGCTGAAGCACCAGCGCTTCCGGCCGGGCGAGGGCATCGCGGGCGCGGTCTACCAGTCGGGGGTCGCGCGGCGCGTCGAGAACGTCGAGACCGACCCGGCCTTCTCGCGCCGCTTCGACGAGCTGTCCGCCTTCCGCACCCGGTCGATTCTGGCGGTGCCGCTGCAGTCGAGGGGCCGGTCACTGGGCGTCATCGAGCTGGTCAACGGGCTGGGCGCGCGCGCCTTCACCGACGAGGACCTGTCGATCGTGAGCGGCATCGCCGACTACGCGGCCATCGCCATCGAGAACGCGCGCAATTTTCAGCGGGTGCAGGATCTGACAATCACCGACGAGCACACCGGGTTGCACAACGCCCGCCACCTGCGCGACCTGCTCGAGCGCGAGGTCGCCCGGTCGGCGAGGTTTCACCACCCGCTGTCGCTCATCTTCCTCGACCTGGACTCGTTCAAGCAGGTGAACGACGGGCACGGCCACCTGGTGGGCAGCGCGCTGTTGCGCGAGGTGGGAACCTTGTTGACCGGCGCCATCCGCCAGGTCGACTCGGCCTTCCGTTACGGGGGCGACGAGTTCGCGATCCTGCTCATCGAAACCGACAGCAGGGCCGCGCGCGTCGTCGGCGAGCGGGTTCGCGACCGCTTCCGAGAAAGAACGTTCGCCGCGGAGCACCGCCTGGCCTTGAAGCTCACCGCGTCGATCGGCGTCGCCACCTTCCCCGAGGACGCCGAGACGCCGCTCGCGCTCATCCAGGCGGCGGACCGGGCGATGTACCGGGTGAAGGCGCAAGGGCGCGACGGGCTGTTGAGCGCGGCCGAGGCCGCGGCGAAGTCGGCGCCCGTCGCGGAGTAGGGGGTTCGGGCCTACCCCTCGCCGCGGTCGGTCTGCTTTCCCACCGCGTCTTCATTCGTGACGATCTGCGCCTGCTTCTTCAGGGCCTTCAGGTACGCGTCGCGCAGCTCGTACTGCTTGCCCTTGACCGCCTCGACCCGCAGCGTTTCGCGCTGGCCGGTGAACTCGGCTTCGGTGGGCCGCTTGCGCTCGGTGACGACCGCGACCGCGAACCCTTCGCCCGCCGCGTACACCTTGGCGAGCGGCCCTGGGGCGGTGGCGGCGAAGATGTCCTTCACCAGCTCGGGGGCCGGGCCGAGCTGGGGCACCGCGTCGACCGACGAGTTGAACTCACCCGTGTCGACCGCCACCGGCTTGGTTTCGGCCTTGAAGCGTTCGGCCGGCGCCTTTTCCTCGGCTTCCTTCGGGAAGAGTTCGGCCAGCGTCTTGCCGGCCATCACCCCGTCCTCTGCCTTCTTCGCGTCGGCCTCGGCCAGGTTTTTCGCCTGGGCCTTGGTGAAGAGCTGCTTGGCGATCTCTCCC
>JAHFDQ010000567.1 GCA_023248915.1 Archangiaceae bacterium
CTCGAGCCAAAGGACGTCGACGCCGTGCTCGACATCGACGCCGGCCACACCGGCCACCGGCGCGACGAGATTCTGAAGCGCGCGCTCGAGCGGGCGCTCGAACCGGGGCGGGTGTCGATGTCGCTGGCGGCCGAGTGGCACGGCGAGGTGGTGGGCTACGTGCTGGGCGACGTGCTGGTGGGCGAGTTCGGCGGCACCGAAAAGAGCGCCACCATCGACACCGTCGGCGTTCGCCGGGAATTCCAGCGCGAGGGCATCGCCCAGCGGCTGTTGCACGCCTACGTCAACAACGCCCGGGCCCTGGGGGTCGACCGGGTGCAGACCCAGGTGCCGGTGTCGAGTTCGGGCCTGTTGCGCTTCTTCTCACGCGCGGGCTTCCGGCACGCGCAGTCGATTCCCCTCGAGCTCGAGATGGCCTCGCAGAGGCCCGGCGTCTGGGACGGCGACGAAGCCGAGCCTGACGGCGGCTCGGACGGCTGAGTCACGTCACTGCGCGACGTAACCGCCGTCCACCAGCAGCGGGTGGCCAGTGACGAACGACGCCTCGTCCGAGCAGAGCCAAAGCACCGCCGCCGCCACCTCTTCCGGCCGCCCGAATCGCTTTTGCGCGTGCAGCGCTTCCAGCGCGCCGCGGACCTTCGGGTCGAGGCTGATGCCCGCCTGGGTCAGCATCGGGGTGTCGATGAAGCCGGGGCAGACCGCGTTCACCCGAATGTTCTTCGGCGCGTATTCAATCGCCGCGACCCGGGTCAGCCCGAGCAGGCCGTGCTTCGAGGCGGCGTAGGCGGCAGCGCCGGCGAAGCCCACCGAGCCGAGAATCGAGGCGTTGTTCACGATGGCGCCGCCCCCCTGCTTCTCCATCACCGGCAGCTCGGCCCTGAGGCACAGCCACGCCCCGGTCAGGTTCACCGCCAACACGCGCTGGAACGCCTCCTCGGACAGCTCGGCTGTGAGCGCCCTGGGGCCGGCGATGCCCGCGTTGTTGAAGGCAGCGTCCAACCGCCCGAAGTTCGAGAGCGCCGCCTGGACCATCGCCTCGACGTCCGTCGACTTCGACACGTCGCAGGCCGCGAACGCCGCCTTGCCGCCCTCGCGGACGATGGCCCGCGTCGTCGACTCGCCCAGGTCGGCGATGACGTCGGAAACCAGCACCCGCGCTCCGGCCTGGGCGAAGGCCAGAGCGGTCGCCCGGCCGATGCCTGAACCCCCGCCTGTCACGAGCGCGACCTTTCCGTCGAATCGGCTGGGCATGAGTGACTCCTTTTGGAAATGAAGGTGGGCGCTCGATGGCCCGGGGGCCAGTCGCGCCGTGAATTCCCGGGAAGGGCCTCGGAATTTCGTCGGCCCCCGAGCCGACCTCCCCTCGGGGAGGCTCTGACGAAGCGCCGGCCCGGGCCTTGCAGCCTGGCGCCCGCCCATGCTCCCGGTCCCCCTGCGACTCCTCGTCCTGTCGTCCCTGCTCTCGGCCGTCTCTTGCGGCAGGGAACCCCTCGCTCGCTCATCCGGAGGCCTCGAACTTGATGCCCGCGAGCTCGCGCTCCCGAACGCGTTCGTCGGCTACTCCAGCCGGGCGACCGTCGAAGTGCGAAACTCGGCCAGGGCCACCCGCACGGCCGCGGTCGAGGCGGCTTCGCCATTCTCAGTCACCTCGGGCTCGGTCGAAGTCGGCGGCGGGACGACGCTGAGCCTCGAGGTCACCTTCTCGCCCGAGGCCCCAGGGCCCTCGAGCGGCGTGCTGCTGCTCGTCGTGGACGGCGAGCCCACCGAAATCGCCCTGACCGGCACCGGGCAGCGGAAGCCTACGTGCCTGGCCGCCGGCGCCTGCCGGGCTTCGACCTTCGACCCCGCCACCGGGGCCTGCGTCGAGTCGGTGCTGGCGGACGACAGCGCGTGCGACCCCGGAAACTCCTGCCTCGAGCGCGGGCGGTGCATCGCCGGAGCGTGCCTGGGTTCGGCGCGAAATTGCGACGACGGCAACCGGTGCTCGGCCGACTCGTGCGACCCCGCGTCCGGCTGCCTGCACCAGGACATCGGCGCCCAGTGCCCCATTCCGTCCGAACCCTGCCGGGTGGCGGTGTGCAATCCGGCCACCGGCTGCGGCGCGGCCGACGCGCCCGATGGCACTGCCTGCGGCCCTGCCGACTGCGACACCGCTCGCGTCTGCATGGCCGGCGCGTGCCGGGAAGTCGCAGTGCCCGAAGGCGCCACCTGCGCCCCCGAGAGCCCCTGCCAGGCCAAGGGCACCTGCCACGCCCACGTCTGCGAGAAGCCCTTGGCGGCGCCGCTCGCTGCCGTCTGGACCTACCAGGTTCCGGCCGGCCGCACGCTCTACTTCAACGGTCTGGCCGACGCGCAGGACAATCTCTACTGGGCGGAGTGCACGTCCGCGCCCGCCTGCGACCTGGTGTCCACCACCTCTGCCGGCTTCGTGCGCTACCGGGTGGCGCTGGACGCGACGGTTCGAAGCGTTCCCCAGAGCCAGTACTCACCGGGCCTGCTCATCCTGGCAGACGGGCTGGTCGTCTCGGCGCTCGGGGCGAACGAGGTCGAGGCGCGCCACGCCTCGGACGGCTCGTTGGCCTGGACGGTCGGCATCGAGGTGCTTCTCTCGTTCGCCGCGAGCGAACCCTGCGCCGGCGGCGTGGGCGAGCCCGGGCCGTTGGCCGACGACGGCCGGGGCCATCTCTACGCGCGGGTCCGCGCCTACCAGACCTGCTTTCCCGCCGTCGGCGGAGACGCCCTGTCGTCGCTCGACCTCGCCGCCGGGGCCGTGCGTTGGACCACGGCCGCCTCGAGCAGACTGGACGCGCTGGCCGTGGACGAACTGGGCAACGCCTACGTTTCCGGGACGCTTCCCGCCGACGGCGGCACGTTCTGGGGGGTTGCGTCGTACGGGGTCGACGGGCTCGAGCGGTGGCGAAGCGACGTCGCGGGCTACCCCGCCTCGCTGTCGGTCGCCGGTGGCAGGGTCGCCGGCGTGAGGGGCACGCTGCTCGACGCTTCGGACGGAGGCCTGGTGAGCGCGACCCCCCCCGTCTGGGGCTGCGGGTCGGTCGCCGGCCGCGAGCCGCTGCTGGGCGCCGGCGTCGGCGTCACCTTCGGCCAGGACTACGGCTGCTGCGGGGAATGCGAACTGTGCGATACCGTCGACGTGCCCGCGCTGCCGCCGTTCACGGTGAGCGGCTTTCGCCCGTCGGACGGGGCGCAGCTCTGGACCCTCAACGTGACCAGCGGGTATGGCCAGCCGTACTATTCCCCGGCGGTGTCGTCGCCGGCGCTGGGGAAGAACGGCGACCTGGTCTTCGCGGTCACTCCCGGCATGTATGCCCCCCCGAGCCCATCGAACCCGCCTCTGCTGAGGGCCTTCACGGCGACCGGCCAGGAGCGCTTCTCGTGCGAGCTGCCCGTCGAATCCGCCTACTCGACCGTGTCCTACGCCGGGTTCGCGGCGCTCTTGACGGGCCGGTGGGCCGTCGCGGCTCAACCCGTGTGCCTGTCGTGCATGGTCGAGCCCCCGGCCGAGCTGCGCGTCTTCGACGTGCCAGGCTACGAGCTGGGAAACTCGGGCTGGGTGACGACGGGCGGGTCCAACCGCCGCTCGGGGCGGCCCCGCTGAACCGCTACTCGACGGACAGCAGCTTCACCCACTTGTAGATGCGCCGGTCGAGCGGCATGCGCGCCTCGCAGCGGGGCCTGCCAGGGGACGCGCCGGCAGCAGGTTGCAATCGGACACGCCAGGCGGTGAAGTCCGTGGCCGTCGACCTGCGAAGGGGTGGAGCCGGCTTCACCCGCCCGCCGGCGGGAGCAAGGGCCCGCTGAGGGTGGCTCAGATTTGAGAGGCAAGACGATGAGCTCATTGGTCGCACGCG
>JAHFDQ010000568.1 GCA_023248915.1 Archangiaceae bacterium
CGGGAACGGGGATGGCAACGGCAACGGCAACGGGAATGGCAACGGCAACGGGGAGAGGTTGTGCGACCGGTTTTCTTTCGTCCGGGGTGCCGGACGACAGAGCCGGCGGCGGGAGCACGGCGCTCGCGAGACGACGGTGACAGGCGTTGCCTTTCGGTGGGGTGAAGTTGCCGGGCGCTGACGGCGCAGGAAGCGTGCCGAGGGGTGGGCGGTGAGCGGTGGTGATCAAGGGGGAGGGATGCGGCCCCTCGTCACGCTTCCTGCGCCTGGGCGCCCGGCTGCCCGGTGGAACTTCACCCCACCGAAAGGCAAGGCTCATGTCGTTTGTCACCTATGACGTCTCGTTGGAGCTGGTTTCAGTGCTGCGGCCGATCGTGGCTCGGCTGACCGGGCTTGACCCGAAGCTGGCGGATCAAGTGCGGCGGGCGGCCAGCTCGGTTGCGCTGTTATGCGGTGCTCCGCATATCAGCGCTTATGCAGAGCGGATGATTATGCGCAGGCGCAGCCTCCGGAAAAAGAACGGCAGTCGTGGTCATGGGTGTGGGCTCCGCATAATCGGGAGGCCCTCGGAGCGCCTCTGGAGCGAGGCGATGAGCGCGTCGGGCGGCCTGAAGCGGCCCGGACGCAGCGTCGGCGGAGTGGCAGCCGCGAGTATTTCGTTTTTTTCGATCGGGTTGGCATGCAGGTAAATCTCGGTCGTTTGGACGGATGCGTGGCCGAGCCAGAGGGCGACCTTGCGCACGTCGTGAGTGGCGTGCAGCAGCGTCATGGCGCAGCTGTGCCGCAGGGTGTGTGGGGACACCTTCTTGACGCGCAGGGATGGGCAACGCTCAGCGGCGGAGGCGACGTGCTTGTCGAGAATGTACTCGAAGCCCGAGCGGGTCATCGGCTCGCCGCGGGCGTTGAGAAACAACTCCGGGGCGGGCGCGTGCGGACGCACAGCCAGCCAGGCGCGCAGGGCCGAGGCGGTCTGTTTCCACAGCGGCAGCTCGCGCTCGCGCCGGCCCTTGCCGCGCACGCGCACTGAGGGGCGGGGCTGGAAGGTGAGGTCGTCGAGCCGCAACCCCACGAGCTCGGACACCCGCAGGCCGGCGGCGAAGGCCAGGTGCAACATGGCGCGGTCGCGCACGCCGTCCCGAGTAGTGGGCCGGGGCGCATCGAGCACGGCCTGCATTTCTTCCGGGGTCAGGTAGTCGAGTAGCTGCTGGTCGGTCTTCTTCGATGGAATGGCCAGGATGCGGCGCACCTGATCGAGCGCAGAGGGGACGCGATGCTCGACGAAACGGAAGAACGACTTGATGGCGGCCAGCCGGGCGTTGCGGCTGCGGGGGCGGTTGTGGCGCTCGGCTTCGAGGTGTTCGAGGAAGGCGAGGATCAGTGGAGCGTCGAGTTGCTCGAGCCCCAATTCGCTGGGCGAAACCTTCAGTCTGCGGGCGGCGAATTGGAACAGCAGTTTGAACGCGTAGGCATAACTGTCGCAGGTGTGGACGGAAGCGCCGCACTCCAGCGGCAGCCGCTCGCGCAGGAACGCGGTGATATGGGGAGCAACAGGCGTCACAGTGCACCTCCGAAGACGAGCTTTTCTGCGCGGTCGGCGACGTCGGCCATCAGGTGCGGAGTCGCTTGCAGGTACCAGTAGGTGTAGGCGACGTGGCTGTGGCCCAGGTAGGTGGTGAGCGCGAGCATGTGCTCGGCGACGTGGTCGCGGCTGTCGGGGCAGGTCTCGAGTGCCCGCACCGCGAAGGTGTGGCGCAGGTCGTGGATGCGGGGGCCGCGCGCGCGCCCGCGATACAGGTCGAGGCGCTTTACCAGCGATTGAAACACGGCCTCGACGGTGCGAAGGGCAAGCGGACCGCCGCGCGTAGATACGAACAGCGGGTCGTCAGCGCCGGCGTCTCTGCGCCAGCGGCGCCGGTACCGGACCAGCGCCGCGGTCGCGGTGAGGTGGAGGGGAACCAAGCGAGTTTTCTTGAACTTGGTCTTCTGGATGAGTAGCCCGTCTGGGGTGAGGTCCCGCATCGTCAATCGCCGCGCCTCGGAGACGCGCATCCCGGTGCAGGCGAGCAGCGCAAACAGCGCAGCGAAGGTGTGGGGTCGCCGGGCAGTGGGTGGTCCCATCTGGCGCGTGGCGTCCAACAGACGGGCGAGGTCAGCGGACGAGAAAAGGAAGGGCCGCCGCCGCTGCGGGCGATAGCGGCCGAACTGGTCGGCCGCGGGCATCTGGTGGCGAGGGTTTTCGGCGCGGAGGTGGCGCGCCCACAGTCGGACCGCATGCAGTCGGCGCGCCCGTTCACCGGCAGTGCGTGCCTCCCGGGCCCATTCGGTCACCGTTTCCGCGCGCACGTGTGTGTCGCCCCGCGCAGTGGCGAAGCGGACGAAGCTGCGCAGGCGGAACGCATCAGCGTGCAAGGCAAAGCCCATTGCCCGCCGCAATTCGAGGTAGCTCTGGAGCGCGGTCGTCAGCATGACGTCACCTCCGGCCAGGGCTGAGCGATGAGCGCGAGGCGGGTGACATCCACCTTGGCGTAGTGGGCAGTCATCTCGATGGAGCGGTGGCGTAGAACCGCGGCGATGGCCTGCAGCGGTTGCCCTTGGCGCAGCAGATGGGTCGCCAACGAATGTCGCAAAAGGTGAGCACCCTCGCTGGGCATTCGTAGGCCCGCACGGCGCAGGGCTGTACGGACCACGACGGTTGCGACCGCCTGGCGGCTGAGCGGCCTCCGCGCGCGCAGGAAAATATGCGGGTCGGCGTGGACGGGGCGTCCGCGCTCCAGATAAGCCAGAACGGCGTCGCCGGCGTCCTGCGGCAAGGGCAGCCGGGTTTCGCGGCGACCCTTGCCGCTCAGCCCCACCCGCACCGTGCCGCCGGTCCAGTCGAAGTCGTCGAAGCAGAGCGCCGCCACTTCGCCGGCCCGCAGTCCCAGCCGCCACAGTAGAAACAGCACCGCGCGGTCGCGCAGTCCCGCCGGTGTTGAGCGGTCGACTGCTCCGAGAACACGCTCGACTTCCGACGCAGTAAGGTACCGGGGCAGGGCCGCAAGCCGCCATGCCGCCACCGTGGGCACCGCGTCTATCAGCTCCGCTGGCACAAGCCCCCCGGCGATCAGGAACCGCAGAAACGCGCGCAGCGCCGCCACGACATTTTTCGCGGACGCCGGGCTGCGACCCCGGGCCGCATTGAGCACGAAGGCGCGAATAGAGGCGGCGCCAAGCCGTGCAACGCTACCGCCGGTGGCCTCCAGAAACGCTCGCACCACTCGGCTCCGATCGTCGAGCGTGGACGCCCGCACCCCGCGGTGCCGGTGCATCCACTCGCAAAACTCTTGCAGCAGGGTCGACGGCCGCTCCATGCGGCCCATCGTTGACTTGAGCTTGGACATTGCTTCCTCCGGTTTCCTTGGCTCGACGACGTGTCGAGCCGCTGGAGGAAGCCACGATTATGCGGAGTACGCCTCGGCCCACCGGATCGCTAACCCAGCGCGATCGTTCCCGGAGAACCGGCCCACTTGATCGGCACTCTGCATAATTAGCCGCTCTGCATAAGCGCTGAATGTCGCCGAGGCGCGGCGGCGGGTCGGGCGCGATCGAATTCACGGGTTCCGTATCGCGTCCGGTTCGGCGGACGAGGTCCGCGCGGCGCTGGAGGTCGCGCTGGCCTGGGGCCAGCTGGGCACGGGCGAGGTGGCGCCGGCGCTGGCGTTGCTGCACCGACTGGGCGGCCTGCTCTGGGGCAACACCCACTGAGCCCCGGGGCTCGCCGGGCCCTGATGGGCCCGGCCCCTGGGCCGCTTAGGGCCGTGCTGATCATGGACCACATCGACGACATGTCGGCGTCCGAACGCGAGAGCTTCGTGGA
>JAHFDQ010000167.1 GCA_023248915.1 Archangiaceae bacterium
GGCCCGGAATGTCGGCGAGACCGCGTTGACGACGGCGGCGCTGAACGGGCCGTTGTTCAGGAACAGCGCGAACAGCGCGAGGAACAGCGCCAGGAAGAGCAGGGCGGGCGAGCGCGCGAAAGCCGCCGCCACCATCAAGGGCGCGGCCACCAGCAGCCCGAGGCCCGAGAGCACCAGCCCGCCGTTGGGGCGGCGGCGGTCGAGCCGGTCGCCCAGCACCCCCCCGGCCAGCGTGCCGAGCAACCCCGCGCCCACCGTGACGGCGCCCATGGCGATGCCGGCGGTGGTGCCGCTGAAGCCCCGTTCCTTCTCGAGGAAGGTGGGCATCCAGTACGCCAAGCCTCCGATGGAGAAGGTCATCAGGGTCTGCCCGGCGGTGGCGACCCAGAAGAGCCGGTTGCCGGCGAGCGCGCGCAGCCCGGTCGCGAGCGGGACGGCCGGCGCGACGGGGCCGCCGTCCATGCCACCCCGCGGAGGTTCGGGCATCACCAGCGCGACCGCGGCGAGCGCGATGCCCGGCGCTCCGCCCACGAAGAAGGCCAGGTTCCACGAGTGGTGGTCGGCGACGGCGCCGCCGACGGCGAAGCCCGCGGCCGCTCCAATCGGAATCGCGGTGTAGAAGAACGACAGCACCCGCGTCCGGTCGACGCGCGGGTACAGGTCCGACAAGAGCGCCGGAGCCACCGTCCCGTAGCCGGCCTCGCCGATGCCCGTCACCGCGCGGGCCACCAGGAGCGCCGCGAAGCTGCCCGCCAGCCCAGAGGCGGCGGTGGCGAGGCTCCACACCAGCACGCTGCCGGCCACCAGGTAGCGGCGGGGAACCCGGTCCCCCAGGTACCCGCCGATGGGCGAGGACACCATGTAGACGACCATGAAGACGGTGCCGAGCAACCCGGCCCGGTCGTGCGTCAGTTGGAAGGTCGCCTCGACCTTCGGCAGGACGCCCGCGACGATGTACCGGTCGAGGTAGTTGACCCCGTTCACCAGCGTCAGCACCGACAGGGCCAGCACCGCGCCGCGCCCGGCCTTCTCGGGACCCGCCGCGCTCACCCGGGCGCTCGCGGCCCGCCGAACCGGTGCGCCAAAAGGCCCCAGCGCAACCCCTTGTCGCTCACCCGGCAGCCGTCCGCTCCCAACTGCTCGAGCGCAACCAGCAGGATGAGGGCCCCCACCGGAATGACGTCGGCCCGCTTCGGCTGAAGCCCGGGCAAGCGGCGCCTCGCGTCGAGCGGAAGCGCGCACAACCGGTCGGCGAGCGCGCGCAGCTCGGCCAGCCCGAGCGTGCCGCCGTGCACCCGCGCGGCGTCGTAGGGCTCGATGGCGTGAAGCACGGCGAACAGCGTCGTCACCGTGCCGGCCACGCCCACGACTCCGAAGCCTTCAGCCGGCGGCGGTAGCGCCTTGAACGTCTGGCGCAGGTGCTCTTCCACCCGCCGCCGATTCTCGGGGCCCGGCGGGTCGCCACGCACGAGGCGCTCGGTGAGTCGCACCGAGCCGACGTCGAACGAGCGGCGAAAGGTGAACTGGTCGGCGCTAACGCCGAAGACCACCTCGGTGGAACCGCCGCCGATGTCGATGACCACCAGCGGGTGGCCGGCCCGCCCGAAGTCCGTCCAGGCCGACGAAAAGGCCAACTGCGCTTCCAGCTCGCCCGAGAGAATTTCCACCTGGACGCCGGCCCGTTCGCGCGCCGCGGCCATGAAGGCGGCCCCGTTGGCCGCGTCACGGGCCGCGCTGGTGGCCGAGACCGCGAGCCCTTCCGCCCCGAGCGACCGGGCCTCGTCGGCGTAGGCCTTCACCACCCGCAGCGTCTCGTCCATCGCTTCGGGGGCGAGCGCCCTCGTCGTATCGACGCCCCGGCCCAGCCGGGTGATGTCCGCGCGCTCGACGAGGGCCCGGAAGACGCCGTCGGGGCCGCGGTCGGCCACCAGGAGCAACACCGAGTTGGTGCCGATGTCGATGGTCGCGAAGCGGGGCACGGTTGGACTTTAGCGGATGCGACACCGATGTCGGAGAGCCGCGTGCGCGGCCGGGCGCCACCTTCGTCACGGCCGGAGTGGATTCAGTTTGCTCGCTATTGGCCTGATGACTGAACCCGGATGAGGCACAGCGTCGGTTCGGCGTGTGGGTCCGTCACCGCGGTGCGTCTCTCGCATACACCGACGCTGAGGCGACGACCATCGACTTCCATAGAGTCGCCGGATGCCAGGTCGAAGGTGCAGGAGCCCGTCTTGACCTCGACCTTGAGGGGCGAAGCAAGGTACGAGCCCTGTGTCGTGGGGCTCGAGTTGGAAGCGTCAACGAGCTTGAAGCGCATGGGGCCAAGTTCTCGTACCGTGACCACGTCCACGACGGCGCTGAGCACGGTCGAGCCCCGATAGAGGGCGTACCTCGAAAAATTGCTGCCAAAGAAAATTACCAGGCGCGCAGAGTGCGAGGGAGGGAGTTCGATCTTCTTCCCCTGGCACATCAGGGTCCAACTTCTGGATTCGCTGTGGAACTGCCCGTCTTTGGTTTCCCCTTTCATGTCGAGGCGATCACCCGCTAACTCGGGCAAGGCGCCTCCGCTGCTGGGCTTCCAGAGGCAAGGCACGGTGCGGGGCGGCGAGAGATCGGGGGATGGCGCCAGCTCAGAATTCGAAGCTGTCGAAGACGTTGGGATCAGTAGACCGATTGCCGTTGAGGCGACCAAGAACGTTTGCACCGGCCAATGCGAGGTCGGCTGCGGCGCTGTTCGGGCGGGGGAAATACGCCTGGTTCGCAATGAGCCAGAAGCTCTGTTCGATTGATGCGGCCCCACGTTCCCTCCTATAGAGAAACTCGACTCCACGTGAGTCGAACTCAGAGTGCGGGAGTCCCCTGACGTACTCGTCGGCATGGACGAGTTCGTGAATCAGTGTGTCGGACTGACGCTGTCCCATGGCATATCCGTTCACATCGAAGAACGACTGTGGGGCCACTGTAACGTCGATTTCCGACTGCCGAGCGGCTGGGCACGAGAGCGGACCGGCTTGAGAGGACCGCGGGCGATAGGCAGGCGTAGTGATCCCGAAAGTAAAGCTCGTACCTCGCTGCTCGACTGGGCCGACGGTCACGTACACGTCAGCGTCACTACCGCTGAGGGCGGAGATCACCGCGTTGCCGATGTAGGTGAACGCAGCCTCCAAGAGCAGGAATCTCGCCGTGAAGTCGGCGTGGATCGACATCCCAGACGGGTCCGTGAACATTACCGGATTCGCCATTGCGTAAATGTACTGGTTGGGACCGTCGATCATTCCCGCACGGTCCGGGCTCAGAAATCGGCCTTCCCTCGGAAGCACCATGCGTGCCTCTGCCGCCGTTCCGAGCACGACGACTCCTATACCCACTAGCAGCAGGGTCAGACTCGAGTGCTTGAGCAACATCAAGGGACCGGGACGAGAGTGGATGGTTGTTCAGCAGCACGGGTGGTCGAGATCTCCGGAAACGAAGAACCGCCCAGTAGAACGCTTAGTTGGGAAAGTGCCTGCAGCTTGTCCTCCTTTCGAATAGCCTGATTGTACCGCGTCGCAACGTCGGAAATCGCCAGATCCTTAAGCGATTGCGGGCTGAGTCCGTCATTCGGAGAGGGCCCGTCGTCCCGCAGGCGGTCGGCGAGAACGCGCTGGTTGTGCCGGTTGATCGCGATGATCTCGTTGACTCCGTCGAGGTCCTCCGGATTTCGAACTGGTCTCGGCTTGCGGTACACGGTTGCCCAGTCCAGTTCGCTCGGGCGGGCTTCTGCGATGATCCGCTCGAGTTCCCCCAAGGCATCCCACCGCTCGGGCTGTGCCACTGGACCGCCACGCTCACCCAGCCGCGCATCACGAATCGCAATCTGCCTCGCGAGGTAGTCGCCCTGGTTGTCGGGCTTCGTGATTCCAAGTTCGAGCGCCCGCTTAGTGAACTCACGTGCACGCTTGAACGACTGGTCCGCAATCGCGACAAGATTTGGATCGGTCTTGGCACCCTCGCGCTCTGCACGTCCTGCTACGACTTCCCAGACTGCGGAATTCCAGAAGACGCTGGCGAATTTCGGACGCCGCGTCCTGAGGAGCGCTGACTGCGCAAGCAACCCTTCGAGATCGCCGTGTCGGTCCATGTGCCACGTTCGCTCTTGCACGAGGAGCATGAGTGCCTCGCGACGCGAAAGTGGGCGCATCATTGTGCCCAAATCGAGCGCGGCCTTCGGTATCTCCATCTCGGCAAGGTATTCGTCGTCCGACATTTCGCCGCCGCGCCCAGTCGCCTCGATATTGATGTGCCTGCCGTCTGGGAACTCGTACCGGAGAAAGGCGTGCTGCGGCGCCTCCACCATGTAGATTGGGAGTCCGAGGCGCTCTGCCACTGCGTAATAGAGGTCCGGAAGGTTCGCGCAGGTCCCTCGACGTCGACGGAGCAGATTGCCGAGGAGCCGTTTCTCCGAGGTCTGTTTGGGGAAGTCGGTCAGGTCGTAGCGAAAGTCGTACTCGCGGAAGAGCACGGTATTGATCGCAGCGATCTTGACCTCGGGTTCATTACGGTCGGGTTGCCTTTCGAGCAGAGCGTGAACCCGATCTGCGATTGAGTCGAGCGTCTTGAGGCCCTCGGTGATGTCGAAGCCCGGCACGTAGTCACGGGTAAGTGCCAGCGCCGCTACGCCGTAGTTGATTTCGGAATCCGGCAGGTCGAGTTGTTGTTCGGCCGTCAGGTACCTCGGCTGCATGGTTGGCATTGGCACCGACGTCGTCACCGACCTTGGCTTTGGTGGGCTTTCGGCCCGCAACCAAACCACCAGACCACCCGCAGCCGCGAATGCCGCCACCCAAACCACACCCCGCGAGGTCCATTTCTTCATTCGGTGCTCTTGGGGACGGGCTGCCACAATTACCCTTCGTCGAACTCAGAGCTCAACCAACTCGACGGCGGTCGCGAATGGCCCCGCGTGAGAGCTGTTCTGAGCCCCGAGGCCCACTCGATAGCACGGTCAGCGCGAGGACGACGCATCATTAGGGCCGCAGGCCAGGGGGCCGCCGGCGAGCGGACGATAGCGGGAATCGCCAGGAGTGCATTCCGTGCCTGGACCCGGAGGAGGTGCCCAGGCACGGGGGACAGTGAAGCGGCACCGGCGGACTTTAGCGGGTGCGACACCGATGTCGGAGCGCCGCGTGCGCGGCCGCGCTCCACCTTCCGCGCGTCCGGAGTGGATTCAGGTGGTTTGGGCTGGCGCGGGGGTTGCTAGCCTCGCCGCGGCGAAAGCGGGCCGGCCGTGTCACAAGGGGGTTTCATGACGAGTCGAACGAGTCCGTGGTTGATTCTTGGAGCGGTGGGTTTCATGGCCCCGGGTTGCGTGCAGTCGGCGCTGAACCCGAGCGACGCTGTGACTCTGTCCGGCAAGGCCCAGCACGAGGACAAGAGCCCGCTTGCTTCGGCCGAGCTCGCGCTGGTGCGGTCCGACAACAGCGCCTGCGTCGGCACCTCGGCCTTCGCCAAGCCGACGACGGACGCCCAGGGCGCGTTCCAGGTGCCGATGAAGGGCTCTGACACGCAGAACGGCGACGTGGCCCGCTGTTTCCGCCTCTCCCTTCCGGTCGGGGCCCAGGGGGCGCAGCTTTCGGCGGACTTCCTGGTGCAGGTCACCCAGGTCGAGGTGCCCACGTTGCAGCAGTGGAACGGGGCTCCGGCCGCTTCCCTCACGGCCACCGGAGCCCAGCTCACGTTCGTCGACCTGGGTTCGACTCACGGCCTGCCCGGCCTCGACTACTCGCTGACGGCGCAGGTGGGAGCGGCGGTCGCCTGGGCGTCGCCGCACGTGGTCTCGCCGGTCGCGTTCAGCGACGCCCTGCTCGAGGACTTCTCTGCCACCGCCTCGGTCAGCGCCTCGAGCCCGGTGAAGGGCAGCGGCACCACCTTCACGCTGCGCTACCAGTGCGACGGTGTCGCGCTGCCGACTCACGCGAAGGTCCCGGCGAGCCGGGGCGCGGCCTGCGCCTACGCCGGCGCCCCAACCGTCTGCCCGCTCACCGACGGCAAGGTGGACAAGGTGGCCCTGGGCAGTGGAGTCACCGACGTCACGGTGACGCTCCCCGCGGCGAAGTTGCTCAAGAAGGCCGTCCTCCGCGGCGTCGGCGTGTCTCCCTCGGCTACCGTCGTGCTCGAAGGCTCACCCGACGGAGTCACCTTCAGCCACCTCGCGGACGTCGGTGCGCTGGACGCCTACCAGGAGCTCGACCTGACCGGCGCGACGGCCATCACCCAGGTGCGGCTGAAGGGCACGCGCACCGACGGCGGGACGTTCGCGGTGAGCTCGCTCGACGAGCTCTCGCTCTTCGAGTAGGCGCTACAGAAGCGCGCCCAGCGCCCCGGCCAGCCGCTCGTACTCCTCCGGCGAGTTGTAGAGCTGCGCCGAAATCCGGATGAGCCGGTGGGGCGGCGCCGGCCAGGGCATCACCGGCACCTCGATGCGCTTCTGGAAAAAGAGCGCGTCCTGCAGCGCCTCGGCCGGGCCATCGGGTAGCGGCACCGAGGCCAGCGAGCCCAGCATCTCGGTGGGGCAGGGTGGGGCGACGCGTAGCGCTCGGCACAGCACGTCGCGTGCCGCCGCGGCCTTGGCCTTGTTCCGCCGCATCACCTCGGGCCAGCCGCCCGGCACCAGCGACGCCAGGAAGCGAAGCGCCTCGGGCACGCAGAGGTAGGGCGTCGGGTCGAAGGTCCCGGTCCAGTCGTGCTCGAGCCGGAACCGCGAGCGGTCGGTGCGCGGCGAGTTGGCGCCGTGGCTGATGGCGAGCGGCCGAAGCGACGCCTGCCGGTCGGCGCGCACGTGGAGGAACGCGGCCCCCTTGGGTGCGCACACCCACTTGTGGAAGTTGCCGGTGTAGTACGCCGCCCCAAGAGCGCCGACCTCGAGCGGCACCATTCCCGGAGCGTGCGCGCCGTCCACCAGCGCGTCGACGCCGCGCTCGGCCAACCGGTCGACCAGCCGGGCCACGGGGAAGACGAGCCCCGTCGGGCTGGTGACGTGGTCGACGAGCGCGAGGAGCGTCTTCGGGGTGACGCGGTCGAGCACCGCCGTCTCGACCTCGCCGGGCGAACCGACGGGGAAGGGCACCGGCGCGACCACGACGCGGGCTCCGGCGGTGGCGGCCGCGTGCTCGAGCGCGTTCCGGCAGGCGTTGTACGCGTGGCTCGTCACCAGCAGCTCATCGTCTGCACCGAGCCGGAGCGATCTCAGCACCGTATTCACCCCCGCGGTGGCGTTGGGCACGAAGGCCAGGTCGCCCGGCGCGCAGCCGACGAAGGCCGCGACCTCTTGCCTCGCGGAGTCGAGCAGCGGTTCCAGCTCTCGCGCGAAGAAGCGCACCGGCTCGGCTTCCATGCGCTCGCGCAGGTCTGCCTGGCGGGCGAGCACCGGCGCCGGGCACGCGCCGAACGAGCCGTGGTTCAGGAAGGTGACGCCGGGGTCGAGCCGCCAGTGGGTCCGCACGGCCGCGAACCCTACCGCGCTAGAGCGGCTTGTCGAAGGTCAGGTGCGTCTCGTCGAAGCCCAGCGCCCGGTAGAAGCCGTGCGCCTCGTCCCGCGCCCGATTCGACCGCACGTGCATCACCGTGCAGCCGGCCCGCCGGGCGATCGCCTGAGCTTCGACCAACAGCCCCCGCGCCACGCCGCGGTGCCGGTAGCGCCGGTCGGTCACCAGGGCGGTGACGTGGGCGTGGCGAGCGTCGCTGTGGAAATACCAGCCCAATTCCATCACCAGCAGGCCCGCCACCGCCGTCTGGTGGGTGCCCAACCAGAGCTCGCCCACCAGCACCACCTGGGTCGGCACTGCGGGGAGAGAGGCGAGCCGCGCCAGCACCTGCTCCTCGGTGCTCGGGTAGCCGAGCTGCTCCAACAGCTCGGTCACGAACGGGGCATCGGCCGGCGTCGGAGCCCGAACCTGCGTCGGGTCGCGAAGCGCAATCCGCCGCGCGGTCGGGGGCGTCGCCGCCCGGCTCTTGAAAGGAAGCGCCATGGGGGTTTTCGTTGCACCGCCCATACCGACGGCGCGCCCCGGTGATTCCCGCTTCCAGGCCGGCGCTCGCGCGTCCGCCCGGCCGCGTGGCGTGGCGGCTCCGATCGCTCGGTGCGTCAGCCCGGCCGCCGACCGGTGAACGTCACGGCCCCCAGTCGGGGGTCGAGTAGGCGCCCTTGTCCACCGGCAGGGCCATCTGGCTGTTGCCCTCGAACGTCATCACGAAGAGCTGGGGCCAGCCGTTGCGAATCGAGGTGAAGACGATGAGGCGGCCGTTGGGCGAGAAGGATGGCTCTTCGTTGTTGCTGGCGTCCTGAGTGAGGCGCGTCACCTTGCCCGTGTCTACGCTGACGGTGAACAGGTCGAAGGCGTTTCGCTCGTCGCGGGCGGTGAAGGCGATGAGGTCGCCGCGGGGCGACCAGTCGGGCGTCTGGTTGTAGTTGCCCTGGAAGGTCAGCCGGCGCGCCTCGCCGCCGTCGGCGGGCATGACGTAGATCTGCGGCGTGCCGCCCCGGGTCGAGACGAACGCCAGCCGCTTGCCGTCCGGCGACCAGCTCGGGCTCGAGTTGATGAAGTAGGGCGTGCTGGTGACTTGCCGAGGGCTGCTGCCATCGGCCGAGGCAATCCAGAGCTGGGCGGCCTCGCCGTCGGCCAGCGAGTAGGCCAGGCGCTTGCCGTCGGGCGAATAGGCCGCGCCGGTCGCCATACGCCCAGCGTGCACGAGCACCGTCGGCTGGCCCCCGGGGCGCTGGGCGAAAAGGTCCGGCTTGCCCAGGCGGTAGGACGTGAACGCGACCGTTCCGTCGGGCCCCAGCGTCGGCAGCACGTTCAGCCCGCCCGGCGCCACCGGCACCGAGTTCTTTCCGTCCCAGTCGGACAGCATCACGTCCTTGCCCTGCGCCGTCTTGCGCCCGAACACCAGGTGGGTCTCGAACGGGCCCGCTTCTCGGGTGAAGTAGCGGTAGACGGCGTTGGCCAGGAAGTGGGCCAGCCGGCGGGCGTCCTTGGCGGGGGCGTCGTGGCTGACCTTCAGCTCTTCCTTGCCGGTGCCGACGGTGAACAGGCGCAGGTCGGCGCGCAGCCGGTCTCCGTCGGACGCGAGCTGCGTCTTCACCAGCGCCTCGGCGCCGACGTTGGTCCAGTTGGCGAAGTTGATGCTGCCGGCGGTGATGCCTTCCTTGGCGTCGGACAGGAAGCTCTTCCGGTCGAGCACCTGGAACAGGCCGCAGGCAGCGAGATCGAACGCGAGGGCTTCGTCCAGCTCGGCGGCGTGGGCCCGCGCGCCGTCGTCCTGAGTCATGGGCGCGGCGTCGGCCAGCGGCATCGGCCGGAAGTTGGCCCCGGAGATCTCGATGACCGGCCGGTCGGCGAAGGCGAGCGCCGGCACCAGCGAGGCGAGGACGAAGAAGGTTCTCAAGGAGTCCCTCATGGCGTGAACTTGAAGTTGGCGCCGTCGGCCATCGTGGCGCGCAGGTGCTCGGGCGGGGGAGAGAACGGCGCGGCCTTCTTCACCGCCGCGACCACCGCCGCGTCGTACAGCGAGTTGCCCGAGGCCTGGGCCAGCTTCACCTCGAGCACGTCGCCCGCCTTCCCCAGCCGGATGAAGACCACCGCCGACAGCCGCACGCGGTCCTGTTCCGGAATCGTGTCCGAGACGTCGTAATGGCGCCTGACCTGCGCGCTCAACAGGCCGAAGTAGCGTTCGCCTTCCTGCACGTCCGAGTCGCCGTTCGGGTCGCCGTCCTGTTGGCCGGCGCGCTCTTCGGGGCGGCTGGCCTTGCCGGTGCGGTTGAAGGCGCCGAAGAGCTGCTTTCGCCGGTCTTGCCCGTCCTTCTCGCCGGGCTTCTTGACGGTGCTCTTCTCGGTCGGCCGGACTCCGGGAGCCGGCGGCGCCGACGGCCGCTCGGTGGGCACCGGCGGCGCGACCGCGCCCTCTTCCTTCTTGGGCGGGGGCGGCGGTTCTTCTTTCCGCGGCAGCAGCTTCTCGTCGCGCGGAGTGCCCTTCCGCACCAGCGAGGCGTGAATGGGCTTCTGGTCGAGGTCGATCAGCTTCGACCCGAAGGCGTGGCTGGCGAGCGCGAACAGGAACATGAAGCCGACGTGGGCGCCGATCGAGGCCGCGACGAAGACCCCGATGGGGTCTCTGCGGCGGGCGAACAGGCTCTGGCTGGCGGCGGAAGGCATCGCGCGGTCACTTCTTCTTCAGGTCCTTCTCCTTCGGACGCTTGGGAGCGCTCGCCGGGTCCGTGATCATCCCGACGTTGTTCACGCCCGCCCGCTGCGCCGAGGCCATCACCTCGACCACCACTCCGTAGGGGATGTCGCGGTCGGCGTGAAGGTAAATCTCCTTGTCGGCCTGCGCCTTGGCGTTCGTCCTGAGCTTGGTCTCGAGATCTTCCAGCGCCACCTCGGCCTCGCCGATGAACACGCGGCGGGACGAGTCGACCGACAGCACCAGCTTCTTCTCCTGGGCCTCGACCGGGGCTGCCTTGGCCTCGGGCAGGTTCACCTTCACGCCCTGCTGGATGAGCGGCGCCGTCACCATGAAGATGATGAGTAGCACCAGCATCACGTCCACCATGGGCGTGACGTTGATCTCGCTCATCGTGACCCGGCCGCGCCCGCCTTTCGCCGTACCCATCGACATCGCGCTAGGG
>JAHFDQ010000010.1 GCA_023248915.1 Archangiaceae bacterium
CCCCTCAACTCTCGACCAGCACCGGCACCATCACGCCACCGATAGGCAGGTGAACGTGGCACGTGAGCACCGGCTTGGCGGTGGTGGCCTCGAGCGCGCGGACATACGCCGCCAATTGGCCTGCATACCCGGCCGCCCGCCCCAGCGCGTCGTCCACCGAACCGGGGAAGCTCTTGTGGTCGACCACGTGGAGTCCGTCCTTCGTCTCGAGCACCAGGTCCGCGGTGCCGCGGACCTGTGAGCCGTCGGGCTGTCGGTGCGTCAGCGGCAGCTCGCGGAGCCACCTGGCATCGGGCGCGAGCGTCGTCACCCAGGTGCGCAGCGAATCTCCCATCTCGACGAGCGCCTCGGGCTTCAGCGCGGCGGCCACCCCCCACCGCTCGAGCAGTCCCTTGGCGATACCCAGCCGCACCCTTGCCGGCAGCTCGTCGCGGTCGGCGCCGAGGAAGCCGTGGACTGCCATGCCGACACGGTCCATCTCGGGGCTTCCGACGAGGGTTGTCCTCTTGCCGATCGTGACCGGCTTGCCGACGGTACCTCTGCCGACGAGGGCCGAGGGTGAAACTCTCGCCGGCGGGTACTCCCTGGGCTTGCGCGTCGGCGGACCGTCGTCCGGCTTCGCCTCCTGCGGCTTGGGCTCTGCCGGGCTGGCGTCGCGCAGGCCGAGCTTCACCGAGCACCCGGCCCAGGTCGCCTCGCCTCCTGTCGAAGGTTCGACGAGCAGCGCCCGCCCCTGGTCCGACAGCCGGCGCAAGACGGGCGTGTCCAGAGAATGCCCCTTCGTCGCCAGCACCACCCGGTCTCTCGCCCGCGTCCAGCCGACGTAGAGCAGTCGCAGTTCCTGCCTTTCGTGTTCCGCCTGCGCGGCCGCCTTCGCCGGGTGCTGGTTCAGCCTGGCGTGGAACGGCGCCTTGCGGTGCGCCACCCGGTACGGCGTCGGCCAGAAGCGGATGCTCCGGCCCGCGAGTGGGTCTTCGAAGTCGAAGCCCCTGGGGTTCGCGACCACGTGCACTCCGAGTGGCATCGGTTCCTTGTCGTCCTCCAAGTCGTAGAGCACCACCACCGGCCACTCGAGCCCTTTCGCCCGGTGCCAGGTGCTGACCACGACGGCGTCCGGCCCCGTCACCACCGCTTGCTCGTCGAGCCCGTCCTCGGCGAGCCCTTCCAGGTGGGCGACTAGCCCGGCGGGAGTCGCTCCGAAACCCTGGGCCGCGCACTCGGCGACGTACTGCTCGGCGAGCATCCGCAGCGCGTCCAGGTTGGCGAGGCTCAGCAGCGCGCCTCCCCAGCGCCGGCACAGCTCGCGCAGCTCGATGGCCTCCGTCGCGGCGTCGAGAGCGGCGACGGCTCCGGCCGCGGGGTGGCGCCGACGCGCCTCGGCGACTCGCGCGTGGAATTCGAGTTCCTCGAAGGGCACGCGCCCCTTGCGCGACAGAAGCGCCCCGAGCCAGCCGTCCGCGTCTTCCGGAAAGTGCAGCACCCTCGCAAGCTGCGCGACGGCAACGCCGTCGCCGGGGTCCACGAACAGGCGCAAGCCAGCGAGCGCCGCCTGCGCCTCGTGCGTCGCGAGCAGCCCCGCCCTTGTCTGCGCGGCGCGAATGCCGGCCGCTTCCAGCGCGGCGGCCACCTGCGCGCACCGCTCGTTCGCCCGGCACAGCACCGCGATGTCGCCCGGCCTGATGGGCCTCGCGGCCTTCGACTCGGGGTCGCGTACGCGCGCCTTCGCGTCGTCGAGCAACTGCCGCACCCCCTCGGCGAGCGCGTGCACGTAGCCGGCCGCTGCGTCGGCATCGAGGCGCCAGTGCTCGACAACGGCGCCGAGACCGGGCGGCTCTGTCTTCCGCCCCGGCTCGAGCTTCACCCGCCCTGCCGGAATCCCCTGGGTCGCGAACGGCGGCGCGAATACCGACGACGTCAGCTTCACCAACTCGGGCCGGCTCCGCCAGGACTGCCCGAGCGTCTCCGGCGCGCCGCCCTTCAGCACCGCCTCGAGGGCAGCGTCCATCAGCGCCGGGTCGGTACCCCGAAAACCGAAGATGGCCTGCTTCTGGTCGCCCACCCAGACGCTGCGCTTCGCGAGCGCTGCCAGCTTCACGAAGATGGCAAGCTGCAGCGGGCTGGTGTCCTGGAATTCGTCCACCAGCACCAGGTCCAGCTCGCCTCGCAGTCGCTCGCGCACGTCGTCCCGCTCGAGCAACCGCAGCGCCATCACCTCTTGGTCCACGAAGTCGATGACGCCCCACTCGCGCTTTCGCTGCCCGTACGCTTCGAGCGCCCGCGCGGCGATGTCGAAGCTCAGCTCCACGGCCCGCCGCAGGTCCGCGTGGAGCCGCGGGTGCTCGTCCTGCTTCCCCGCCGCCTCCCACAGCGGAGTCGCTTCGTCCGCGAAGGCCTTCCCCGGGTCGAGGTTGGAAAGGTTCAGCCAGGTGGCCCAGGGCAGAATTCCGTGGCGCAGCGCCTGCAGCGCGTCCTTGGCTGCGTCGAGCGCCTTCTTCGCCTTGGCCGTTTCGGGACCGGCCGCCTCGACGGCGACACAGAACTTCTCGAGTGCCTTTCGCAGTGCCGCCTCGAAGGCGTCGCCGTTCTTCGCCGCCGGCCCGAACAGGCGCAAGAGCCCCGAGACACTGCTCTTCGCGCAGGCTTCGAGCTCCTTCGGCGAGACGAGGTTCGCCCGGGCGGCGCTCATGACCTGCCGCACCGCCGCCTGCCAGTCGAAGTCGAGCATCCGCGCCTTGAGCCCGGTCAGCTCGGCGGCCTCTTCCAGCGTGACAACCTCGGAGAGCGATTCCTCGAGCCTCGTCGCGGCGAGCTTCTCGTCGAGCACCTTCAGCTCGGGCGATTGCCCCAGCTCGAAGGCGAACTCCGACGCCAGCCGACCGCACACCGAGTTGACGGTACCGAGGCGCGCTCCTTCGAGCTCCTGGGCTTCGGCGACGAGCCCTTCCTGGAACAGCTTCTGGCGCACGCGCTGCACGAGTTCGGCAGCCGCCTTGTTGGTGAAGGTGGTGCCCAGCACCGCCGCCGGCCGCACCCGCTTGCCGCGGACCTCGTCGGCCAGGAGCGACGACAGGCGCGTCGTCTTGCCGCTGCCCGCGGACGCCGAGATGAGGTCGATGCGCGGGCCTCTCACGGCGCCTCCTCAGGGGCGGCCAGCAGCCCATGGGTGCTGCCGCACAGCGCCCCGTACGTGCAGTACCGGCACTGAGGCGGCAACCGCACCTTGCCGGCGTCGAGCGACGCTTCGGCCGGGGCGTCCGCGCGCGTCCCCGGGGCTTCGAGTTTGCCCTTCGCGACCCGCTTCCACGCCTCGGCGTGAGACGCCGCGAACGCCTTCCAGGTCTGGTCGATGGGAGGGCCGGAGAGCGCCGCCTGCGCGCCCGCGAGCGAGGGCGAGGTGGACAGGACCCGCTGGGTACGGAGAATGAAGTAGGCGACGTCGGGGACTTCGCTGGAGCTCTGCCGCACCAGCTCGGCGTAGGCCGACAACTGGACGGCCGTGCCCCCGGTGATGGAGTCACGGCGCTTGGCGTGGCCGTCCCACTTGAAGTCCAACACCGCGCGCTTTCCGCGCTTGTGCAGCACCAGGTCGGGAATACTCTCCAAGTCCGTGCCGAAGGCCTTGCCGGTGAGGGCGAGCTCCGAGCTCTCGACCTTCCAGCCTTCCGCGAGCAGCTCGTAGAGCCGGCGCGCGGAACCGGCGATGGCCTCGCGCGCCTGCGTCAGGTCGGCCAGCCGCCCAGGGACGTAGAGGCTCGTCGCGAGCCGCGGCGCTTCGCTCTCGAAGAGCGCCCGGGCCTCCTTCTCGGCTTGGGCGGGAGTCTTCGAGCCCCCACCGACGAGCTTCGACAGGAGGTGGTGCGCCAGACTTCCGAAGAGCAGCGGGCCGGACGGGAGCGCGGCCGTGTCTCCCGTGTGCAGGTGCCCCGGGTACTGCAGCGCCCACGCGAAGGAGCACCCGAGGAGCCGTTCGGCGCTGGATGCCGACTCAGTCTCTCGCCGCTCGATGGTGACGCCCGCGTTCCATTCGTCTCGCGGCCCGACGCGCTCGAGCGCCTTGCGGCGGACACGCTTCGCCGGGGTGTAGAGCCGCGGCTCAGGGTGCAACACCGCGGCAGCGGACGAGCCCTGGGCAACGCGGGCCTCGACTTCGTCCCACATCGGGTGTGTGTGGCTTTCTTCGCCGGTCCGGTCGCGCTCGGGGCAGACGAGCCACAAGGCGGTGGTGGCTTGCAGGAGAGGCCGGGTCCACTCCGCGGAGAGCCGGCGCGCCTCGTTGCCCGGGCTCGGGAGGGCCACGCCCGCCTTGGCGAGCGCATTCAGCTCCGCGGTCGAGAGCCCGAGGCGGGCCGGCCGGGAAGCAGACGCTCGCGTGAAGTCCCACCAGACGATTCGCGCCGCCGGCCCCGCCACCGAACCGGGGTCGCCTACCGCCGGCAGGCCGGCCTGCGCGGGGTGCAGCGCGGGGCAAGGCGCGGCGCCGGTGGCCTCCTCGACAAGCGAACGCAGCTCGGGCCGCGAGAGCTTGGCCGGCTGCCCGCGGCCAAAGAGCGCCAGAAAGCGCTCGTGCTGCTCGAGCGCTGCGAAGAAGCGGTCGGCGCGGTTCGGGTCCAGCTCGGCCAAGGCCTGCGCGGAAGCCCTGAGCCATGGTTCCAACTCGGCCAGGCGCGCGCGAATGTTGCCGACGGCGATTCGCGGGCCCTCTGCCTCGGGAGTGAAGAGGGCGCGAAGGCGCGCGCGCACTTTCTCGCGTTCCCCGGCGTCGGGAATGCACCCGAGGCCGCGCTCGACACCCTCGCGCCAGGCGTCACTGTCGATGGCGGGCCACGCCTGGAGCGCCGAGACGAGCGGACCGGCCACCGAAGGAGGTACCGGTCCGTCGGGGAGCGTCAAGAGCTCGAGCGCGCGCAGCGGGTCGTGCCGCTTCCAGGCCAGCTCGAGCGTGAGCGGAAGCACCTGCAAGAGGGCGTTGTCGCTGGGAGTCGAGCCGGCTCCGACGGTGGGCAGCCCGTGCCGGTGCAAGGCGGCGTCGAGAACGCCGTCCGCGCCGACGACCAGCGTCGACACGTCCGCGCTCGCGGCGAGGGCCGCGGCGACGCAATCGGCCGACTCGAGAGGCCCGAGCGGACGGACGAGCTGGAACGAGCCGTCGCCCTTCGGCGCGAAGTCTGCCCGGCGCGCCCTGGCGAGGTCGCTCTTCGGTGGGCTCGGAGCCGCCGGAAGGTCGGCCTGTTGGATGGTGGTGCCGGCCGCCTCGAGCGCCGCCAAGGCCCGTCGCCAGGAGACCGGCAGTCCGTCGCGTGGTTCCAACAACTCCAACCGCTCGAGGACACCCCGCGCGTGCTGCAGCGCCGCGACGACGGCGTCGAGCCGGTCCGCCATCGACCCGTCCAGCCCCTTCGTCAGCGCGGCGAGAGCGGCAATTCTTGGCGCGACGGGCTGCCCGGTCCAGCCGTGCAGGCGGAGCGTGTCGCGCAGGTGGAGCAGACGGCGCGCAGTGGCGAGCGGGGCCACCTCGGCGGACTCCGACCAGAAGCCGCGCGCGGCCGAGAACATCGCCTGCAGCGACGCCGCGCGCTCGGCGTTTCCAACCGGCGGGCCGCTCAGCCCAAGGTGCGTTTCCAGGAGCCCGAGCAGGCCGGCGAAGCCGACCCACGCCTCTCCCGAGGAAGCGCCGCGGTCGAAGCCCGGGCCGGGCCACGCGCCCTGGTCGAACGCCGCGTCGAACAGCACTCTCACGCATGTCCCCCTCGGGCGGAGCGTCTCACATTCCCGACGTCAGCAGCCATGCACCTGGTCCGGGCTCGGATGGCCGTCTCGATTGCCGCGCTCGAACGCGCCGAGGCGATGAACCTCCGGCCACGCCTCAACATCAGGGTGCGCCGAACCCTACTACTTCAGCTCGGAATCGTAGCCGCCGAACTCCTGGGTCATCTTGGAGAGTTCGCGAAGACCCGCACGACGATCCTTGTCGCGCTTCTCCTTGAATTCGAGCACGTCCTCGATCCGCAGCCGGCGATGCTTGCCGGTCTTCCGGAAGGCGATGCGACCCTCGTCGAGAAGTCGCACGAGGTACTGGCGCGAAACGTTGATGAGATCGGCCGCCTGCTGCGTAGTCATCTCGCGGCCGACCGACACAACGGTGATCGAGTCGCCGTGCGCCAGCACCTCGACGACGCGCTCTAGAACGTAGAACACCGATTCGGGGAGAACGGTGCTCTCGCCCTTCGGGCCAACGAGCAGACACTTGGGCGCCCTTCGCTGCGACGAGTGGACCATGCCCTCGAGTGCCCTGAACAGCGCGGCCACTTGAGCCTGCTGCTCAGGCGGGGCGGCGACCGGGCTCATCCGGCGAATCAGGTCTTCCATCGTGTGGGTGGCTACGGTTTCCATGGCGGAACCCTCGTGGTGAGAAGCTAGCGAGAAAGCGCCATAAACGCAACCATATACGACTTAGACGCAACCCACCGGCATCACCAAGCACCTGTTTTAACACAGATACTACGAGGCGACGACCCGAGCGAGATGCCGGACTCCGAGCGAGCGATTACCGGCGCCGCCGCTTCTTCAACCGCCGGGAAGGTTTCTCTGGCACCCCGTAGCTCAACGTGGTGTCGGCAACCCTCGGCAGCGGGATGTCGTCCGTGACCATCCTGTATTCGGGCACTGCTTCGAACAGCACTTCCAACCCACCTACCGCTCGGCGCCGTTCCTGTGGCGTCAGGCGCGAGAGCAGCTTCAACCCCCGCCTCAGCTCGACCGACTGCACGCCGGGCTCGGGAGCCGCTCGCGCGAATTCGAAGAACGTCGGCAAGTCCACCTCGAGGCCGACGCAGAGCTTGGCGAGCGCGGTAATCGTAATCTCCGTCACCCTTCTCTCGCTGCGACTCACCGACTCGGGCCGAAGCCCGGCCCGTCGGGCCAACTCGCGAACGGACAGGCCGCGGTCTTCGCGCAGCTCGCGAATCCGCGCCGCCACCTGCTCGCCGACTTTGTCGTGCGTCATCCGCCTCCCTCGAATGCACGCTACGGATCGGACACTCGTCCCGACAGATGCGCATGATGCTACAGTTGCTGTTGCTCATGATGCTAGGCCGGCGTATGCTGATCCAATCCTGAACCGCATGAAGGGCGGCGCGATGATGAAGCAGCAGGCAGACCCGGCATTTTGGGCGCTGGTGGATTTCTTTCGAACCGAATCGCCGAGGGGTTGGGCCCCCGACTGCTTCGAGTTCAAGAAAGGCTCGAAGACGGCCCGGTGTGGAGGCCGAACTTGGGGGGTGTCCTACGGGATTCGAGCCATCCCCTCCGAGAAACCGCAGGCAATCGTGTCGCTTGTCAGCCAAGGTGCTCGGACCCGGAACCTCACTCCTCACCAGCGGTTGATGGAGTTCACCGCCCTCGAGGCAATTGAACGGGTGATGCGTCGCGCACAGTACGTTGGCAGTTTCGAATCCACCTACCCCGACGAGATCGTCGGCAACTTCAGCAAATCCCTCACTCGGGCCGACGCAGTTCGGCGAGAAGTTGGCTGGCTTGCGTCGCTTCGGTTGACCTCAGATTCGCTGCTCCCAGGCGCACGGTCGCCAAGGGTTGGGGGCCGGCAATGAAGGGCCGCGCCAAGATGAAGGTGCCTGCGGCCCCGAATTTCTGGCCGCTGGTGGACCTCTTCCGAACCGAGACGGGGGTGGGTTGGGAGCTCGAGTCGGTCAAGTTTGGACGTAGGGCAACAAACCAGATTGGCGGCCGTAAGTGGAACGTGACCTTCAGCATCGGCTCGGGGCTGTTTCGAAAGGTGGAGGCCCTCGTGACGGTCAGTGGCTTTCGACCCAAGGTTCAGGGGGCCCGAGCCCAACTCGAGCACCTCGCTGCGGCCGAGTCCATCGAACGCAAACTGCGACGCGCCGGGTATCGGGGCGAATTCAAGCTGGACTTCGACCGCAGCTTCTATGGCTACTTCCGCAAGCGTCTGGCGGGGGCGGGTTCGGTTCGGGGGGAGATCGGCCGACTCGGGTCCCTCCGCCTCGGGGGCCGGAAGCAGAAATGACCGCAGGCTCAGACGGAGACTTCGACAAGTCGCTGAATCGAGTCCTGGACGGACTCAAGCGACGCACCCTTCGTGAGCGCGGTCCTTCGCCGCCCGCGTGCACGGCCTGCGGCCGCGGATTCGACGACCTTCTCGACGTACCGCGCGTCACCGTGTTGGCCGTCGAGCGTTTGAAACCAAGAGCCAAAGTGGAGGATTGGCTGGCGCGTCAGTATCCGCGGGGCTCTCCCGCCCGGTCGCTCCCTGAGTTGCTTCGGACGCCGTCGCTGGTCAGGTACTTGCGCACGCTCGAGTCGTTGATTGGCAAAGAGGTCGAGCCCGCCGCCCTGACCCCTCGCTGGTTGCGTGCGGGCGGACTGCCTGAGTGGCCTTCGGCGTCCCCAGTGCCCGGCTCGCCCAGGAAACCGAGCGACGACTGGACTTTCTGGACGCTGACGTTTGCCACGAGGTGGGCCACCCGCCCGGGGCAGGCAAGCCTGCAGGTCAACGCTGCGATCGGGGGGCACTCGTGGGGCAGCGAATACGGCCCGGTGACTGTTGATGCCGCTCCCATCATCCGCGTCCGGGTCCGGTATTCTCTTTGCGCGGCGTCACCCAGGCCCGGGACGGCGAACCGGCACGCGAAGCGAAGCGCCGGCAGCGACTCGCCCGCGTACCCCGGGGCGGCTTCACCATGAGAGTAACTCCCGGCGTGAAAGCCCGCGGCCGCTGGCTACCAGCGCTGGGCTTCAAAGTCTCGGCCCGCGGCGATGCCACGCTCGACAGGCGCGCCCGGAAGGCGCTCGCCGAGCGCTTCGTGTTGGAAGCGATTGAAGCAAACGGCCTCCTGTGCGGAGGCGGGGTCTTCGGCCCCGGCGCGACGATGGTGGACTTGGGGGTGCTCGTCGTCAGCGCGCGTACGTGGAAGTCGTGTACGAATCGCGACCGTCTGAGGGTGGGCCGCTGGCTGGCGGCTCAGCACGGAATCGTCGACGTTCGCGTCGGTGCGCTGGTCGCCACCGGCGACGACTACAGGTACGAACGTCCGAAGCTGTCGCGCCCACGCGGAGGCAACCCGCTCGAGCGGGCCCGGCGGCTGAGGGCCGAGGCCCTTGTCGCCTACCGGGCGGCAGCCGAGGTGCTGAGCCGCCCGGAAGTCCGCCTCGCTGTCGGCCGGCTCAATCTCTCCGCTGCCCTCGCGGAAGCAGCTCTCGACGAAGTCTTGCGGCCCGTGCTCCGGAAACTTGGCCCGTCGAAGCGGAAGCCGGAGACGGATAGCGATCGCAACTGGGACCTGGCCAACCGCTTGGAACATGCGCTGGACGAACCGGCGCCGCACGGGCGGCATCGAGCGCGATGGAAGGAACTCAGCCACGCCTTGTACCTGGTACGCGAGCTCTACCACTTCGACGGCGACGTCATCTGCATCCCCGACCTGCATGAATTCGAACGCAACCTGGTCCCGGGCAGCCGCGTCGCCATCGAGGAAGCTTGGGGGCTGCTGAAGGCGCCCGCGCGCTTCGTCCGTGCCGAGAAGCGTGGGTATGCGGAGGGCATTCGCCGTTGGGTGACACCCTACGCGAGCGGCGCGAGGAAGAGGCAAGGTAGCGACGGGCAACCGAAAGAAGGAGAGAGCAGTTGAAGAGACGGCGACGAATTGCTGAAGAGGATCGCGCCCCGGTCACCGGGAGCCTCGAGCGAAATGTGGACGACAGGCCGGAAGTCCAGGGCCTCTTGAGGAAGCTCAAGGACTCGTTGCCTGCGCTGGAGAAGCTGCTCGACGAATGCAGCAGCCACTGGGGGTACGAGGACCCCGTCTACCGCTTCTACCACGGGAGCTTCAAAGTCTACGGGCTCCAGAGTGGCACGACCGCGATCGTCGCCGCACTGCAGGCTCTCGCACCCGAGCGGAAGCTCAACGACTGGTTCATGCAGATCGTGAAGGACGGCACCGGGAAGAAGTTCGAAGGAGATCACAACCGGCGATGGCTCGAGGTCACGCGGCCGATGGTCGAGGCCTTCTTCCACGCGCGGTACTTCCTGGAGATGGGCGTGCGTTACGGCAAGCAACTGAAGGTACCGCCCCTGCTGCTGCCGAGCGGCTGGGCCGCGTTTCTCTACCTCTACGGGCTCAGGTAATCGGCCGTGCCGTGATGGCCGACCGTGCGGTTCGGCCCGGCACTCCGCTACGGCTGGCACACTCCACTGACGCAGAAGGTTCCCAGTGAGCAGTCGTAATCGCTCGCGCAAGGGGCGCTCCCGCCATCGACTCCTGCATCGGCGAAAGTGATCACGCACAGGTTGGTGATGCAGACCTCGGGCGCCGGGCAGTCGCTGTTGTACGTGCATTCCGGCCCGCCGTCGTAGGAGCCACCGTCGTAGGAGCCACCGTCGTAGGAGCCACCGTCGTAGGAGCCGCCGTCGTAGGAGCCGCCGTCGTAGGAGCCGCCGTCGTAGGGCCCACCATCGTGCGGTCCGCCGTCATTCGGTCCGCCGTCGTTGGGTCCTCCATCGTGCGGCCCGCCGTCATACGGCCCGCCGTCCAGCGATCCAGCCGTGCACGCTCCGCTCACGCAGACCTGGCCCGACCCGCAGTGGGCGTCCACGACGCACTCGGGGCAAACGCCCCCCGAGCAAGTGGCACACGTTCCACCCAGGCACACCTGGTTCTGGGCACAGCCCGCGTTGGTCGAGCACGTTCCCTGAGTCGCGCACGAGCCGTTCAGGCACACGTTGCCGGCCCCGCATTGCGAGTCCGTCGCGCAGCCGGGAGCCGACCCGGGCTGAAAGCCGGAGAAGCTGCTCACCTCGAACGTCACCAGCTTCCCGGCCGGGTCGATTCGCAGCTTGGTGTGGTCAATCACGAACCGGACTCCGTTGGCCTCGCTCACCTGGATGAAGAGGTTCGCCTCTGTCTGCACCCCGTGCAGCTTGTACGGGAGCGTCATCTGCACCGGGCTGCGGAAGACGGTGCCCGAAGGCCCCCACAGCGCCACCGGGCCGGCCGCCTGTTCCGTCGAGTCCACCAGCGGCACGCTGCCCAGGTCGAGGGTGATGGTGGTGTCCGCCGAGAGCGCCCCGGGGGCGATGACCAGCCCCGTTCCGGCAAGCTCGGGGTTCTCGTCGGCCTTCACGACGATGGACGCGCCCTTGCTCGCGGTGACCCTTTCCGACTTCACCAGCTTCGAGCCGTCGGTCTCGTTCGGCCCGCAGGCCACCAGCGCGGAAGCGAACACCAGCGCGGCCGCGTGGCGAAGATTGAGCCCGTCCATGTTCGACTCCTCGAGCGTCTTACCCAGCAAGACCCCTGGGCACGCGCTCCTGTGAAACCTCGGTGATGCGGCGCGCCGTCGCCAAAGCAAGGGCCGCGCCAACCGGGCACAGCGTCCGCGCCCCAGATTCTGCCGAGTTCGGCCGGCGCGCCCGTCGGCGCTGCTCCGCGGTCGATGAAATTCTGAGAGGTCTCGTGACTTTGCGGCCCCGGAGCGCGCGTCGGCCTCATACCTCCGGATGAAAGGCGAGCCGGACCGCGAACGCGGTACCGTGCCCCCGTGCGGTACGCCGACGACCTCGCCTACGTCCATCACACTGGGTTCGCCGACCTCGCCCGCGGAGCCTCGCCCTTCCTCGTCCGAGCGCTCGCCGCGCGAGGGCTGAAGCACGCCACCGTCCTCGAGCTCGGCTGCGGCAGCGGCATCCTCCTTCGCGCGTTGACGGACGCCGGCCACGCCGCCACGGGAGTGGACCTCTCGCCGGCGATGCTGCGAATCGCGCGTCGGACGGCGCCTCGCGCGCGCCTGGTCCGCTCGTCTCTCTACGACGCTCCGCTCGCGCCCTGCGACGCGGTCTTCTGCGTGGGCGAGCCGTTCAACTACCTCGAACCCACCGGGCGCACGCCGCCGCTCGCTCCGTTCTTCCGGCGGGTGGCGAGCGCCCTGCGCGCGGGTGGCCTGTTCGTCTTCGACGTCATCGTCGCGCGCCCCGGCCCCGGTTTGACTCGTCGCGGTTGGAGCGCGGGGAAAGACTGGGCGGTGCTGGTCGACACACGGGAAGACGCGAGGCGCAGGAGGCTCACCCGGGACGTGACGGCGTTCGTCCGCCGGAACGGTGCCTGGGCGCGCTCGCGGGAAGTGCACGGGGTGCGCGTCTTCCGGACGGCCGAGCTGGCCGGACTGTTGCGGTCCGCCGGGTTTCGGGTGCGGGTGACGTCGCGCTACGGCACCCACGCGCTGGCCGTTCGCCGGCGGGCCTTCATCTGCACGCGAAGGTAGCGGGCTACCGCGGGTGCTGCGCGCGCCCTTCCTTCGTCACCCGCGCCCACCAGACCAGGTCGTTCACCAGCGCCTCGGCCTTCTTGGCGTTGAGCCCGTCGCTGGGCCAGCCGCGCTCGTCGCCGGTGAAGCCAATCAGCCGGACGTTCACCTCGTCGCGCACCGGCACCATGCGCAGCTCGGACACCACCAGCCGCAGTTGCTCGACCGCCCGGGCGCCGGCGGAGAAGCCGCCGTAGCTGACGAAGGCCGCGGGCTTGTAGTTCCAGGGCGCGTAGACCTGGTCGAGCGCGTTCTTCAGCGAGCCCGGGTAGGCGTGGTTGTACTCGGGCGTGACGAACACGAAGCCGTCGCAGGACTTCACCTTTTCGGCCCACCGCCGTTCCAGCGTGCCTTCGGCGTAGGACTTCTCGGCGATGCCGGGCTGCTCGCGGAGCGCGTAGACGGGCAACGCCCACTCCTTCAGGTCGAAGAGCTCGACCTCGAGCTCGGGGCGCTCGACCAGCTTCGCGTGAATCCAGTGGGCGAAGGCCTCGCCGCGCCGACCCTCGCGCACGCTGGCGAGAATGACTCCGATGCTGAGCTTCGGTTCCATGAACGCTCCTATCCGAACCGCGCCGCCGAGACGACGACGCCCATCACCTCGTCGCGAAAGACGGTTTGGCCCGGGTCGGCTCCGGCCGCGCCCGCGACCACCATCAGGGGCAGCAGATGCTCTTCCCGGGGGTGGCTCGCCCGGGCGGAAGGGCCCTCTTCCCACCGCGACAAGAGCGCCTCGCGCCGGCCCCCGGGCGCGGCCACGGCTTCGGACAACCAGGCGTCGAAGGTTTCGGAGTCGGCGTGCGCCCGCGGCGACGGCGACATCAGGGCGCGCATGTTGTGGAAGCTCATGCCGCTGCCCACGATGAGGACGCCCTCGTCGCGCAGCGGAGCCAGCGCCCGGCCGATGGCCAGGTGCTCTGCCGGGTCGAGCCCTTCGCGCAACGACACCTGCACCGTCGGCAGCTCGGCCTCGGGGAAAGCCACCTTCAGCGGAACGAAGACGCCGTGGTCGAAGCCGCGCTTGGAATCGGCGGCGCTGGGCAGGCCCGCGGCCTCGAGCAGTCCGCGCACCTTCGCCGCGAGCTCGGGAGCGCCCGGCGCCGGCCAGGTGAGCTGGTAGGTATGCGGAGGAAAACCCGAGTAGTCGTAGAGGAGCCCCGGCTGCTTCGCGGTGGTGACGGTGGTCACCGGTTCTTCCCAGTGCCCCGACACCACCAGCAAGGCCTTGGGCCGTTCGGGCAGCGTGGCGGGAAGGCCGCGCAGCCAGGCCGCCATCCGGTCCCAGGTGTCGGGGGGCCCGGACGTCCATTCCATGAAGAAGCAGGGGCCGCCCCCGTGGGGCAGGAAGACTGCCGGCTGTCGCATTGCCTGGCTCATTCACGCTCTGGGTGGAATCGGCGCGCCCCGGAAGCGGCCCCAGGCGACGAAGGCCGCGAGAGAACCCAGCACCAGGTTCACCCCGATGACGTGCGCCTCGCCGCGCGACAGGTGAAACGCCATCGCCAGCACCATCACCGTGGCGAGCCCGGCGCCCGCCAGCGCCGTCAGCTTCGGGCGAATGCGCGTCACCGAGGGCAGGATGAGCCCCAACACGCCGGTCAGCTCGGAGGCGCCGATGAAGCGCACCAGCGGGCCGGGCACCGCGGCCGTCCAGGCCATCTTGTGGGCCAGCTCGGCGAGGGGCGCGCTCACCTTCAAGACGCCGGCCATGCCGAACGCCAGGGCCAACAGCCCCTGTGCCGCCCAGAGCCCGAAGTGCAGCCACCGAACCGAGGTTCTCGGCCCGCTCTGCATCGTCGCTTCTTCCGCGCCCATCGTTCCTCCCTACTGGTTCCGTTTTGTGACCGTGTTTAATATGGTAACCAGGTGTCGCGTTCGCAACGAGGAATGCAAATGCCGCGAAAGCAGCCCCGAATCCGTGAGGATGCGTGCCCGGCGCGCGACGTCCTGAACCGGGTCGGCGACAAGTGGAGCGTCTTCGTGGTCAGCCTGTTGCATGGCGGGCCGATGCGCTTCTCCGAGCTCAAGCGGGCCATCGAGGGCATTTCCCAGCGCATGCTCACCCTGACGGTGAGGGGGCTCGAGCGCGACGGCCTGGTGACGCGCACGGTGACGCCGACCATTCCGCCCCGGGTGGACTACGAGCTGACCTCGCTCGGCCGCACCTTGCTTCAGCCCATCCTGGCGCTCTCGGCCTGGGCCGAGAAGAACCGGGGCGCCATCCAGGACGCCCGGGGCCGGTACGACGCCAAGGCCGCTCGCTCACGCGCCGGGAGGAACACCGACCGGCGTGCCGCCGCGTCCTGAAGCCGCCATGCTTCTGGCCACGGCGCTACTCACCGGGTGGACGGGCGAGGTGGTCGAGGCCTGCGCCAAGCTCGTCGCAGCCCAGTGGCCACGCCTGGCTGGCACCCTATTGGCGGTCGTCGCGGCGGCGGGAGTCGAAGCCCGCCTCGGGCGGGCGAGCGCCCGGCTGCGCGCCGGGGTGTTCGGTGCCGTCCTGGGCGCGGCCACTGCCGTCGGGCTCTGGCTGGGGCTGCGGAAAGCGTGGCTGTGCGACGACGCCTTCATCACCTTCCGCTACGCCTGGAATCTCGCGCACGGCAACGGCCTGGTGTTCAACCCGGGGGAGTGGGTCGAGGGCTACACCAACTTCCTCTGGGCGGCGCTGCTGGGAGCGCTCGGGCGTGCCGGCGCCGACATCCCCTACTCCGCCCTCTTCCTGAACGCGCTCGCCTTCGCGGCGGTCCTCGCCCTGGCTGCGCTGGCGGTGCTCAGGGCCTCTCCGCGCCAAGGACCGGGGGCCGTGGCGGTGCCCTGGGCGTCGGTGGTCCTCGCCGGCTCGGCGGCGTTCACCACCTGGGCGACGTCAGGGCTCGAGACGATGCCGGCCATCGCGTGCGTGATGGCGGCGGTATGGCTGGTCGCGTCAGAGGCGAGGCCGTGGGCGGTGGGGCTGGCGCTCGCCGCCGCGGCGCTGACGCGCCCGGACCACCTGCTGTTCGCGCCCGCGATGGGGGCGGCCTTCGTCGCCGAGGACCTGCTTCACGGGGCGGGCCCCTGGTTCGGGCGCCTGCGCTGGCGGCGGTGGGTCGAACTCGCCGCGCCGGTGGCACTGACGTTCGGGCCGTACTGGCTGCTGCGGTGGCACGTCTACGGAGACCCCTTTCCCAACACCTACTATGCCAAGTCCGGAGGCGACTCGTATGCCGCCCAGGGTTGGGTCTACCTGACCCATTTCCTCTGCACCACCGGCGCCTGGCTCGGGGCGCCGCTGCTCGCTTGGCTGGCCCTATCCCCTCCCCGCCACAGAACCGACACCGCGCTGCGCACCTTCGCCGTGGCGGCCGCGGCGCTCCTCGGCGGCTACGTGGTGCGGGTGGGCGGCGACTTCATGGAACATCGCTTCCTGCTCGTGCTCCTGCCGGTGGCGGCGGTTGCGGTCGAGGTCTCGCTGCGCCGGCGGCTCGCCGCGGGGGGGGGCCGGAAGCCGCTGAGCTGGGGCCCAGCCGTGGCGGGGCTGGCCCTGGCTGCGGTGGCGCTCTTGCCGGTGAGGCCCATCGGGCCCTTCGAGAAGCGCTGGCACCTGGCGGCCGAGGAGACGTTCTACGCGGTGACGGGCCTCTTCCCGCTCGTCATCGGTGACTCGCACTTCGAGATGGCGCACCGCCTGGCCGAGGCGTTTCCGCAGGGCTCGGGCCTCTCCCCTCGCCTCGCCGAGGGGAACGTCGGCTTCGTTTCCTACTACTCGAAGCTGCCGGTCGTGGACGAGCTCGGGCTCACCAGCCGGCGCGTCGCGCACAAGCCGCTCGCGGGCCGGGGTCGCCCAGGGCACGAGAAGGTCGCCACCCTCGAAGACCTCCTCGAAGAAGGGGCCGATATCGCCGACAACCCGGTCTGGCCGGGACGGGCCAACGAAACGAAGCTCGACCTCCCGGGGCTCCCGTTCGCCTTCGTTCGCTACGACGCGCGCGTCGCGGCACGGGCGCGAGCGATGGGAGGCACGGCGGCCGACCCGGTCGCGGACATCCGCCGGTTGGCGTCGCTCCGGCGCCGCGCGGACGTGCTCGACTGGCGAGGTTTTTACCGCGAGTACCTCTCCAAGCTGCCGGACCGCGCCCGACTGCTCGTTCCCTTCGACGCGGCGCTCGGCGAGGTCGCCGACTTCGAGAGCGGGCTGCCGCCGGGGAGCCTCGCCGAGGGCGGCGTCGCCGTAGCCACCGGCACCTGTCCCCGCGGCGCGAGCGGTCACGGGTGGCTCACCGTGGCTTCGGGGCGCCTTTCCATTCCAATTCCCACGGGCGCCACCGAGGTGCGGTTCGCCCTCGGCGGACATGGAGCGGCGAGCGTCCGCCTCGAGACGCCTTCCCCCGACGGCAAGCCGCGCACCGTGCAGAACGTCAGCCCGGTCTCGAAGGACGAGCTGCTTCCGGTCGCCTGGCCGCTCGAGCCGCCCGCCCCAACCGGAATGTGGCTGGTCGCCCAAGGAGGCCCCGGCGCCGCGCTCCTCGTCGATTCGGTGCACGTGCCGTCCGCGCCTCAGGTGTCGCTCCTTGGCGAGCCCTCGGCGCTGTCCGACGCCGAGCGCTTCGAACTGCTCCGGTCAGCCGAGGAAGAGTTCCCTCCGGACGACGCCCGCCTGCGCCGCCTTCGCGACCGCCTGTCGGCGCGCTGGACCTTCGACGGCGCGCGCCTCGGGGACGATGTCCAGACCGCTGGCACGGCGTTCGCCCGAACCGACGACGGCACTCTGGCCGGACAGCTGACCGTCATCGGAAAGCAGGGAGAACGGTTCATCAACGGCTTCGCCCGGGGCGACGCGGCGACCGGACGGCTCACGCTTCGGCTGCCTCGTGCGAGGCACCTCGCCGTCGGAGCGCTGCTCGGCGGCGGGTCGGACTGCGCCCACGTCTTCCTCGCGCTGGAAGTGAACGGTGCATTCCGACACCGCGCCTGCGGCCAGAACGACGAGGTGCTCCGTCCCGTGGTGTTCGAGACCGACGTCGAGCCGGAAGATACCGTTCGCCTGGTGGCCGTGGACGACGCGACCGGCGGCTGGGGCCACCTGCTGCTCGACGACGTCCAGGTCGTCGCGCGCGACCCGGCCTCTGCCGGGCAAAGGCCCGCTCCGGGCCCCCGGTAGGCCGTCAACTCCCAGGTCGGTCCCTCGACGAGCCCGCTCACGCGAGGCGCTTCGCTAGTACGCGTCGAAGTCGATCGCCTCGAAGCGCACGGCTTCGGCGCGCAGCCTCGGGCCTTCGCTGGCGAGCCGCCGGAAGATGAGGTTGAGCGGCGACGGGCGCAGGGCGCGAGGCATGGTGAAGTACCGCGAGCGTTCCCAATCGACGCCGCCGTCGAGGCCCAGCCAGACCTTCATCGGATTGAGCGGCCCCCGCCCCGCCGACAACTCGCGCCCCAGCCCGGGCTCGCACACGGCCATCACCGCCCAGATGCCATAGCGCCCGGTCGGCGCCTCTACCCGTACGCCCCTGGAGTCTGCAACGAAGCGGTAGTTGCCGTGCGGGTGGCGCAGCCTCCAGGCCAGCGCGTCGCGGCTCCACACCCGCCTGAACTCGTACGCCGGCTCGGCCACATGACGCGCCACCGGCCCCATGCCCAAACGCGCCTCCAGCGGCGCCACGAGCTGGAACCCCAGCTTCCTGACGAAGCCCGGCGTGCTGGCCGCGTTCGCCACCCCCACCACGCCCGCGAAGCCCGCCTCGGCCGCTCGCCGGTAGGTGGCCTCGGCCAGCCGGGTAAACAACCCGCGCCCTTGGTGTTTCGGGTGGGTAGCGGTGTTGAGCGACAGCAGGCCGGGCACCTCGCGCCCCTGGAGGAGCAGCTTCAGCCGCAACGTCACGTAGTGCGCCGCGAGCTCGCCGCCCGCCCAGGCGTTGAAGCCCACCGCCTTGCCGTCGGGGTTCTCGTTGTACTGCCAGTCGAGGGTGCGCTCGTCCAGGTGCGTGGCCGTGGGGAATGCCGCGCCAAACAACGCGCGGGTGGCGGCCAGCTCGGCCCCCGTCGCCTCGACCGGCCTGACTTCGTACCCGTCCGAGCTCACCCGGCCTCACCCGATGAAGCGGGCCGCCTCGGCGGCGGTCTGTGGAAGGGGCTCGAACGGACCCAGGTCGCGCAAGAGCAGGTCCACCTTGTCGTAGGTGCCACGCAGGTTGAGGTAGTGGATGGCACGGCCGAGCCGCGAGGTATACGGCAAGTCGCGGGGCTGGTCCTCGTCCACTTCCCACGGGTGCACGTACACCATCACCGCCCGGCCCGCGCTGGTCGCGCGACGGGCCAAGAGGCGGGTCAGCCAGAGGGGCGACGCGCGCAGGTAGAAGCCGCCTCCGAAGGGAATGTTTCTTCCGGCCACCTTCAGCACCGAAGGCGGAAACTCGGCCAGCCCTCGCCGCAACCAGTACGGGTCGATGGGGGCGTCGGGAATTCCGTACACGTGGTTCTTCGTCGGGAAGATGCTCGAGTCCACTTCGAACCCCGCCTCGACCAGCGCGTCGGGAGCCCACTTCGTCTGCCGGGTGAAGCTCCAGCACGGCGCCCGGTAGGAAGTCACCTGCACGCCGGTCAGGTCCTCGAGCTGCCGCCGCCCGTCGCGCACGTCGCGAAGGAAGTGCTCGGGCGTCGACTCGTACACCAGCCGGTGGTCGAGCCCGTGCAGCCCGATGCGGTGGCCCTGGCGCACCGCCTGGCGCACCAGCTCGGCGTGCTGCCGCGCCGGGCCGACGAGCAGGAAGAGGGTCGCCCGGGTGCCGTGCCGGGCCAACAGGTCGAGCAGGCGCGAAAGGGGTTCGGCCAGCCGCGTCGGCGCCGACAGGTCGGGGAAGTCGGCGGTCCAGTCCTCCACGTCGACGGTGAAGAACGCGGGTGGAGTTCCAGAGGCCATCGCCCTCCTTCGGGCTCGAAGCTTGACGCGCGAAGCGAAGGCAGCAAAGTACCCAAGTCCCCCCGGGGAACGCCATGGTTCAAGGATGCCGCGTCGGAGTCGTCATTCCCTGCTTCCGCAACGAGCAGACGCTCGAGGCGGTGGTGCGCGAGCTGCCCGACTCGGTGGACACCGTCATCGTGGTGAACGACGCCAGCCCCGACGGCGCCCAGGCAGTGGCCGAACGGCTGGCCTCGCCGCGCGTCGTCGTCCTCAAGCATGAGAAGAACCAGGGCGTGGGCGGGGCGATGGCGACCGGCTACGCCGCGGCGCTCGAGCGGGGGCTGGACGTGGTGGTGAAAATGGACGGCGACGGGCAGATGGCGCCCGAGGGAATCGCCGACCTGGTCACTCCCATCGCCGAGGGGCGCTGCGAGTACGCGAAGGGCAACCGCTTCCTGCACGCCCGCGAGCTCGAGGACATGCCCTTACTGCGCAAGCTGGGCAGCATCGTGCTGACGTTCCTGACCAAGTTCGCCTCGGGCTACTGGCACGTCTTCGACCCGCAGAACGGCTTCGTCGCCATCGCGGGCGACGCCCTGGCCTCGCTCGACCTGGAAAGGCTGCGCCACCGGCGCTACTTCTTCGAGAACGAGATGCTCATCCAGTTGAACGTGCTGGGCGCCCGGGTGCTGGACTGCCCGATGCCGGCGCGCTACGGCGGCGAAGTCTCGTCGCTGCGCATCGGGCGGGTGCTCTTCTACTTCCCGTACTTCTTCCTGCGCGGCTTCCACTTCCGCATGCTGCACCGGTACGTCCTGCGCGACTTTTCCATCGTCATCCCCTTCTACCTGCTGGGGACCGCCCTGTTCCTGCTCGGGTTGGGGGTAGGCGCCCACGCCTGGATTCTGGCGCTGCTCACGCTCGTGCCCACGCCCACCGGCACCATCATGCTGGCGGTGCTGCCGCTCATCCTCGGCCTGCAATTCCTGCTGCAGGGGCTGCTCATCGACATCTTGCAGACGCCGCGGGCGGTCGAGCCGCCGGCGCGGCTGCGCCACGCGTTCAGGGCGCTGCCCGAGGCCCTGCCCACCGGCGAGGCCAGGCTGTCCGCCGGGAAGGCGCCCCAGAAGAGCGGGTAGCCGACGGCGGTGCGCTCGCTACAAGGCCCGCGGCCGGCCTCGAGGCCCGGCTAGAATCCGGGCGGCGCGAAGTACCGATTTGAGCCGTCCAGAAGCCGGTAGCGGTCGACTTCGACATAGCCGTGCCGCGCGAAGTAGCGATTGATGCTCCCCTCGGTCAACTCGCGAATCTCGACGCAGACCAGGTCTGGGCGAAAGCGTTCGATATCGAAGCCCTCGAGCGCCAAGGGCTCGGCCCCCTCGATGTCCAGCGAGAGGAGGTCGACCTTCTTCACCCCCTGACCATCCAAGAGCCCGTTGAGGGTGACCGTCGGAATTCGAAGGTGTGTCAGCCCCGCGTCTGCGACCAGCTCCGGCAACAGCGCCTCGATTCCCGTGGACGTTCGCTTGTCGGCCAAGCTGACCGTGAAGTCCGCCATCTCGCCCGCGCGATTGCTGACGAACGCAGCGAAGAACCGAGTGTTCCGGCGAAAGCGCTCGTAGTCGATCCGGTATTCGTCGAGGGCGTCGACGGCGATTCCGTGCCAGCCAAGCTTGGATTCGAGAAAGTAGGTATTGCTGTGTATCTGATAGTGGCTGGCTCCCACGTCCACGAAGAAGCCCTCACGACGGTCACGGAAGAAATGTCGGATGAGGCTTTCTTCGTAGAACTGCGAATACAGGGTCGGCCCGTACTGCCTGCGGACTTCGCCATAGAATGCCACCTGTTCTTCGCGGTCGGGAGCCGGCAATACCAACGGCAGAGCGGCAAGTCCGCCCGCCAGCCCCAACCCAGCGACGAGGACCCTCAGGCGGATTCGCTTCCGCCTGTCGGATGGAACCGCAAACCCCTCGGCAAGCCTCAAGCGCGCCACGGTAGCCGCACGCCCGAGTTCCGCGCAATGTCTGACCGGACGGAGCGAACTCGAGCAAAGGCTACGCTGGCGCGACGGCACCGGAGCACAGGAAGGCCCTTTCCCGAGCCCGCGGTGTAGATTCCGCCGCCTGGACGAACGCAAAGCCAGCCAGACGGCCCTCCTGGTCGCCGCCTACCGTGCCCGCGCGACCCGGCGCCCCGACTCGCTCGTGTCCGACCCCTGGGCGGCGGCCCTGGCGGGCCCGGAAGGCGAGGCGCTCGCGACGCAGGTGGACCGCTTCCTCACCCACCGCGAACTGTGGGTGGCGGTTCGGACCGCCTATCTCGACGAACAGGTTCGGGCGTGGACCCACGCCAAGCCGAAGATGCGCCAGGTGGTGCTGCTCGGAGCCGGGCTGGACACGAGGGCGGCGCGCCTCTCCTGCCGGGGAGTGCGCTTCTTCGAGGTGGACCACCCGGCGAGCCAGCGCGACAAGCGGCAGCGCCTGGCGCGGGCGAAGGGCTACCCGGTGAAGGCCGCCACCTACGTGGCCTGCGACTTCGAGCACGACGACTTCCTCACCCGGCTCGCAGAGGCGGGCTTCCGCTCTGACGTTCCGGCGCTCGTGCTCTGGGAAGGCGTCACCCCCTACCTGCCCGAGCCCGCGGTCCGCGGCACCCTGCGCCGGGTGGCCAGCGGCTGCCACCCGGGGACGGTGCTGCTGTTCGACCACTTCCTGAAGAAGGTCATCGACGCCCCCTCGCGGCCGGCCAAGGACGACCAGGCGCGCTCGTTCGTCGAGACCCTGGGCGAGCGCTTCGTCTTCGGCACCAACGACTTCGTGCCCATTCTCTTCGAGGAGGGCTTCCGGCACGTGCGCAGCCTGTCCTTCGACGAGGCCTGCCTGTCGTTGACTGGCACCTACCTGCGTGAGCGCGAGTTCCGGTTCCAGCGCATCGTCCTGGCCAGCCGCAGCCCGGTCGGTCGGGTCTGACGGCCGGCGAACCGCGATATTGAGGCGGCATGAGTGTTCCAGCCGACGCGGTGCTGATGCAGGTTTCGAAGGCGAAGCTAGAAGCCTGGCCGATTCCGGAAGCGAACGTCGTCTCGGGGAAGCCCCGGGCGGCCGGCAAGCTGCTTCAGGGTGACGGCCGGGCCGAGACCGGAATCTGGGAGTGCACGCCCGGCACCTTCACCTGGGACTACGACACGCGGCAGAGCCTGTGCGTGGTGTCGGGCAGCGCGACGGTGCGGGTGGGGCGGCGAACCCTCGCGCTGAAGCCCGGCAGCGCGGTGTTCATCGCCGCCGGCACCCACGCGCGCTGGACGGTGACGAAGACGCTGCGCAAGCTGTACACGCTGTACTGACTCGACGGCCGCCGGGAGGCCGTCCGGTCAGCGGGCGGCGGCGCCGAGCTCGCTCTGGACGATGCGCGCCCCCTCGACCAGGCTTCGCAGCTTCTGCTGGGCGCAGGGACGCGGCAGTTGCTTCATCCCGCAGTCGGTGGTGACGGTGACGCGTTCAGCGGGGACGTGCTCGAGCACGGCGCGGATGCGCGCGGCCACCTGCTCGGGCGGTTCAATCTCGAGCGACCGGACGTCGATGACGCCCACCGCCACCGACTTGTCCTTCGGCAAGTCCTTCAGGATGACCGCGTCCTTCATCTCGCGGCAGGCGAAGTCCAGGACGAACTCGTCGACGCCGACGTCGTAGTAGCGAGGCAGCACCTTGGCGTACCCGTCCTCGGTCATGCCTTTCATCCGGTTGCCCCAGACGTTGCCGAGGCAGAAGTGCCAGGACTTCCTCACAGTCACCCCCGCCAGGGTGCGGTTCACGATGCGCTTCACCCAGGCGAAGTCCTGCTCGCCGCTCAGGGTGGGAATCCAGGCTCCCAGGTCTTCGAGCTGAAGGTGCTGGCACCCGGCGGCCACCAGCTCGTGGATTTCGGCGTTGAAGACGTCGGCGAGCGCCTCGGACAATTCGTACCGGTTCTTGACCGGCCCCGACAGGAAGTGAGCCAGCGTCGAGAGCTGCACCGGCCCCGCCCCCACGCAGGCCTTGATGGGCCGGTCGGTGTGGCCCTGAGCCAGTTGGTACAGCGCCGCCAGCCTGATGGGCCCGCGGGTGATGGGTCCGACGACTCCGACTCCACCGGCCTCGTCGAGCGCCCAGGTGTCGCGCCCCTTCGCCCGGGCCCGCGCCGGGTGGGGCAGCTTCTCGCGGCTAAAGCCGCCGGTGCGCTCGAGCCAGTACCAGAGGAACGAGCCAATCCCCATCGAGTAGTCGTCGAACCACATCTGGCCGTCGGTCAGGACGTCCAGCCCGGCCTCTTCCTGGTCGCGCAGAGTGACGCGGACCGCGTCCTCGAAGGCTTCCCGGTGGTGGACGACCTTGAAGGCCTCGAGCACGTCGCGGCCTTCGAGCTGATGACGGAACCACGACGGCCGCGGGTACGAGCCCACCATGGTGGTGGGAAGAATGGGCAGGGGCACGAAGCTGCTGTAGCCCACCGGCGGGCGACTTCGCTACCGGCAATCGCTGCCCCAGGTTGGGTGCCGCAACGAGATTTCGCGGACTTGCGGGGCCGACCTGGGGGCCCGTGGAATTCGACCTGCACAAAAACCGTACTGGGTACGGAAATCGTGCAGGTCGAATTCGGAAGCTCACCAGGCTACTGAAACACGCCTCCCTGTTCGCCGGGCAGCTTGAACAGCACCACGTTCGAGCGTTCGTGCACCGGCGAGAAGTCGGCGTTGCCGTCGCGGCAGTCTCCGGCGCACACGAAAATGCCCAGCTCTTCGCCCGGCAGCACCTGGTGACCGGCCAGAGGGCCCCACCGATTCGAGTCGTAGAACCAGTTCGCGGGAATCTGCCCCACGCCCGAACCCTCGACGCTCTGGGCCTGAATGGCGCCGCCGCTCTCGGGCAGCCCGCGCCAGAGCTGAATGGGGGCGCTGGCGTACCACTGGCCGCCAATCTTCTCGGCCAACCCGAGCGAGAAGAGCAGCGGGCCCATTCCGGGCCGGTCGGGCGTGTCGGGCCACGAGTCGGGCCGCCCGTTGTCGAGCTCGACGCGAACGCCGGTGAGCGACAGCTCGACCTTCTTGATGTGCGTGGTGATGGGCCAGTCGGCGAAGTTGGCGGGCATGTGCACCAGGGTCGCCGTGCCGAGGCTCAGCTCGCCATCGAGGCCGCCCTGGCCCGTCTGACCCGAAAGCCTCGGGTGCGAGGTGCCGCCGCTCATGAAGCCCTGCAGCCAGGGGGCATTCTGAATGAACCAGTCGTTGTAGACCTTGCTGTCCTCGAAGCCGTAGTTGTCCCAGAACTTCCAGTAGGTATCGACCTCGAAGCGGTTCTGCTGAATGTCGCGCCACCACGGGTTCAGGGTGTTGAGCTCGGACAGGTTCTGCGCGTGACCGTCGGGCTCGTTGGTCTCGATTGTCATCCCGACGAAGTTCGGAGCCAGCTGCTGCGCCTGGCGAATCCACTCGCCTCCGGTCGTCGGAAACGGGTTGGGCGAGCAGGCGTCTGGCTTCGGGGTGACGGTTCCGGTCGGCATCTCGACCCAGAGGTAGGCGTTGGGGAACCACTGGGCCATCGCCTGCAGGTGGCAGTCCTTCAGGTCGGTATTGTCCCAGTCGTCCATGACCGCCGGGCACAGCGACCGGTCGAGCCCGTCTTCAGGAGGGTCGTTCTGGGTCAGCCCCGTGCACCAGGCGATGAGGTCGTGCGCGGCCAGCTCGCCGAGGACGGTGTTGAGCAAGTCGGCGTTCTTCGCGCAGTCGGCGGCGGTGGTCGGGTAGAGGCCGTGGTACCCATTCTCCGGAACGCACTTGGTCACCTGGATGGCGACGTGGGTGTACCCGTTGGCGAGAATCTTCTGGTACAGCGCCTCGCGCCGCGCCGCCCCGTAGCGGGGAATCGACAGCGACCACACCCAGCCGGCGAGCAGACCATGGGGCACGCCCCCATTGTCGCCCTGGCAGCGAATGCCGGTCTCGGGGTCCTCGCCGGTGGCGCAGTCGAGCGCGAACTCGGGGCCTCCCCAAATCATCAGGTCGCCCTGGGTGTCCATCACCTGTGCCTTCGTCCAGGTCTTCGCGACCACGTTCGGCGTCCAGGCCGGGCCCACGAAAATTTCGTTGGTGCTGTTGACGCAGCCGCCCGGGCAGTCGCCGAAGAATCCGTCGAGGGGCGTCTCCGACGCCGAGACGTTCGCCACTACGCCGTACTCGGGGTAGCCGCTCTTGGTCGCGTGCACGTTGAAGGCGGTAATCGTGGCGGGCAGCATGTAGATGGGCGTGTCGCCGGCGCCGTCGGTCGTGAAGTCGATGGCGGGAACGTCGGCGCCGTCGAGCCAGAAGTGAGCGCCCGGGACGCGGGTGTGAAACGCCGAGGCCCGCAGCTTCGGCGGGGGCGTCGTCGTCGTCCCAGTGCCCCCCGAAGGGCCGGTAGCCGTCTCGACCGGCGGGGTGACCGGCGCGGGCGCCGGGTCTGACGAAACGACGCCGACGCAGCTCGCCAGCATCGAAATTGCGGAACCTGAGAAAATGATACGGAGACGGGTAGACGGCACGGGCGACCCTTCTCCCCTTTGGCTACTTCTGAATCGTCGGGCGAATACGCACGGAGTTGACTGCCCCGTCAACCGATTCGTTTTTCCCGAAGGGTTCCCGGGGGATCGCGCCGACTCATCCACGCCCCGCCCCGCCCGTTTACTCCCGGAGCGGGCATCTTCCGTCGTGCATTCGGGCGGCCGTCCCCCTGGGTCGGAAGGCGTTTGCTCGACGAATGAGAAGCGGTAGGGCTGTCGAGCGGACCCGCTCGGCTACGGGTGCGCGAGGTCGGTCATTCCGGAAGTCGTCCTCGTCCCATCCGTGAGCGCGCGCCTTCGCACCGTCTACTTCGGGCCCCAGACGCTGGCCGTCGAGACGCTGCCATTGCCGGGAAGGCCGTCGGTCGCGCAGTGAGTCCAGGGGCCGTCCATGTTGTCCCGGGCAATCACTACGTAGGACCGGACATAGTTGTTCAGCGCGCCCGCGGAATAGACGAAGCGGTCGACCGCCACGAAGCGGTAGCGCTCGCTGTCGGCCTTGCAGGTGAGGTTGAGTTGCAAGAAAGCCGTCACGTTGTTGCCGGTGCCGGTGATGAAGCTGCCGTTGCCGTCTCCGGACGAGAGGTTGCCGGTGACTTCCGGCACGTCGATCTTGCCCGGTCCGTTGCTCTCGAAGGTGATGGTGCCGCCGAAGTTGTTCCCCGCGGGCCACTTGCCGACGCTGCACCCCGAACAGTCCGTCGTCCAGGTGCCCGAGATGTCGGCCGGCGTCGTCCCCTTGTAGTAGGCGCCCGCGGCGACGTCCGTGCCCGCGGGGAGCTTGGCGATGGCCTGCTGCACGTACTCGTTGGCCAGGAGCTGGTCGAGGCCGCTGAACTTCGAGCGGGGGTCGTCGACGCTTCCGCAGCCAAGGGTGAGCAGGAACGGAATCAGAGACGCGTAGCGCATGGCCCTCTCGATGGTGGTGGCGCCCGAGTCCACGGCGCGCGGGTGACTCGACAGCCCCGAGCAGACACTCCGAACCTTGGGCTGTCAACGCGCGAGTGGGCGGCAACTCGCCTGCCTTCGCCTCGGTCAGAGCGGGTAGTGCAGCGTCCCCGCCAGTACCGTCACCAGCAGCAGCACCACCGGCACCAGCACCAGGAAGACGAGGAAGGTGTAGCCCATCACGTCGCGGGCCTTCAGCCCGAACAGGCCCAAGATGGGCAGCATCCAGAAGGGCTGAACCAGATTGGCCAGCGCCTCGCCCAAGTCATACACGGCCACCATCCACCCCAGGTGGACTCCCAGGTCGTGCGCGGCCTTCATCACATACGGCGCCTCGATGACCCACTTCGAGCCCCCGGAGGGGACGAAGACTCCCAGCACCATCGAGTAGGCGGCCACCAGCGCCGGGAAGCTGCGCGGGCTGGACGCGCTGACGAACAGCGACGCGATGGACTCGTTCAGGTGCGTCTTGGCGATGACCGCGGCGATGCCGCCGTAGAACGGAAACTGCAGCAGCACTCCCCATACTCCCGGCGTCGCCTCGCGGAACGAGCGCATCAACCGCGCCGGAGTCCAGTGCAACAGCACCCCCGCGGTGAGGAACGACAGGTTGAGGATGTTCAGGTTGATGGCGTTCAGCCCCTCGCCGCTGCCGGCGAAGTGCGCCACCAGGTAGGTGCCCGAGAGCGCGCAGAACAAGAGGTTCAGCAGCGGCTGGTGCTCGAGCCACTCGCCGGGAGTGCCGCGGCGCTCGGGGTCGGGCCGGTCGAGCTCGGAAGGCGGCAGGGCGATGCCGAGCGACGCCGCCGACCGGGAGCGTTCCTGACTCGGCGCCGCCAGGTACATGACGGCGGTCACCAGCACTACCTCGACCGCGACGCAAAGAAGGCTCTGCCACAGGAAGATGGTGTCGGAGAACGGAATGACGCCACCGGGCACCTTCCCGCCGCCGTCGATGATGGCGCGGATGGCGGGCGGAAGCGCCGACGAGGTCGCCATCTGCAGCGCCGCCGAACCCGACAGCCCTTGAGCCCAGACGCTGCCCAGCCCGAGGAAGGCGGCCGCCGCCACCGCCCGGTAGTCCACCCCAACCAGGCGCCGCGCCACCTCGCGCGCCAGAATCGCGCTGAAGATGAGCGAGAAGCCCCAGTTGAGCCACGAGGACGCCATCGCGAAGAGCGCCACGAAGGCGACGGCCAGGCGCGGTGTCTTCGGCACCGCGGCCAGCGCGGCGATGAGCCGGTACACCGGCCGGCTGGTGGCCAGCACGTAGCCGGTGATGATGACCAGCGCCATCTGGAGCGTGAACGGAATGAGCTCCCAGAAGCCGCCGCCCCAGAGCTGCACCACTTCTAGCGGGCTCTTGCCGCGGCCCACCATCGCGACGGGCAGCACCACGAAGGTGGCTACCAGCGCGAAGACGAACGCGTCAGGGACGTACCGTTCGGCCAACCCAGTGAAGCGCGCAGCGACGCGGGCCAGTCCGCGCGGGGGAACCGAGGGCTCGGGCCCCGTCTCGAGCGAGCCACCGAGGGCTGGGGGAAGGCCGGCGCCGGACATGCGGGTGGCTCGGCTTCCTAACAGGCCGGGGCGCCGCTGTCGTCGGCCTGGAGCGCGGAGTTCCAGTCAGGTCATGCGACGTCGGAGCCCTCGCTCCGGGAGTCCGGAGTTCCGTTCAGGTCGAGCGAGCCCCCGACTCCGCCCCGGGCGGCCGGAACTCAGTGCGCGCCGCACGCGAGCCAGTCGAGGATTCGCTTCCGGTCGGCCGCCGAGACCGCGGGTTCTCCGACGGGCGGCATCGAGCCGCGGTCGATGTCCTGGCGCACGGTCTCAATCTGACCCGCCAGATCCTGCGCGGCCAGAAAGCTGGCGTCGTGGCGGTGGCAAGACCGGCAGTGGACTCCGAAGAACGCGTCGGCGAACCCGGCCCAGGTATCCGAGCAGACGAGGCCGGCGGGCAGAGTGGTGAGCGAGCCGCAGGCCAGGACGGTCGGCACGCACTGAATTGCGACGAGCAGCTTCCCCACCCCGATGCCCTGGCAGGTCGAGCCGGTGGGGCACGCCTGGCCCGACCAGCAGTCGGCCCCGCAGTGGCCCACCTCACCCAGGCAGACGCCGGCGTCCGCGCAGCCGGAGTTTTCGATGCAGGGACCGCAGAACGGGCCGGGCGTCGAAGTGCTGCCACCATCCCCGCCCTGGTTCAGTCCACCGTCGAAGGGGCCGGAGTCGAGTAGTCCCGCGTCAGACCCTCCGTCGCTGACTCCACCGCCGGCGTCAGGGCCCCCGTCAGTTCCACCGACGACGGGAACGGGCGCTCCGCAGTTGGCGAGCAACAACCCGCACGCCATCCATCGGTTTCTCGACACTTGGGCCTCGGAAGTTTGAGGACGCGGCGCGCGCCTCTTCGGCATTGCCCCCGCTTGCGGGCGCCGGTCAGGCCAAAGCAGGCCTCATGCCGGGCAGCTAGCCGTGGGGGCTGTTCAACTCACGCAGCGACGTCTGGAACTGCCTGCTCTTTCCGACTTCCCAGGACATGTCGGTGCCTGCCTGGGAGCCGGTGGCCAGCCGCTTGCCGGACTTGTCGAA
>JAHFDQ010000168.1:0-4480 GCA_023248915.1 Archangiaceae bacterium
GTCGCCCGAGCTGGTCGCGGTGAGCGAGTAGCCCCCGTCGGCCAGGAAGCTACCAGTAGTGAGGGTCAGCGGCTTGGGGTTCGAGCAGGTGTCTCCGAGCCCGCCGCCTCCGCCTCCGTCGGTGATGCTGCCGCCGTCCGTCGCCGGGGCGGTCAGCGTCGCGGTGAGCGCGTAGGTGCCGTAGTACGAGGTGCTGTAGCTGTCGGCGAACAGGTAGTAGGTGCCCGGTGGGAGGGCGAGAATGGTCAGGGTCGCCGGATTGGTGTTCAACGTCGTGTTGCAGGCCAGGTCGGCCCCCGAGGTGCAGCTCCCCGAGCGCAGGTACAGGGCCGGGTAGAAGCTGCCGCTCATGCTGGCGGTGAACTTCTGGGTGGACGTCGTGGTGAAGACGTAGACGATGTCATTCCCGGTGCTGTTGCAGCCCGACCCGGGCGTCGAGTAGTCGGCCGTCGCGCTGGTGGTGTCGGCCGAGTCGTAGGCGGACCCGGCGCTGAAGGTCAGCGACTTCGGAGACGCGCAGGTGTCGCCCGCTACCCCGACGTTCGTCGTGACCAGGTGCGCCTCGAGGTCGAACGAGCCTCCGGTGCCGCTCGTGCCGTCGGCCCAAAGGTAGTACGTGCCCGGCGCCAGCCCGGCGAGGTTGAGGGACGCGGTGCCTCCCGTATAGGTGGCGGCCGAGCAGCCGGCCTGCGTGCCCGTGCTGCAGTTGCTCTGCCGCAGGTAGAGGACGGGTTGGAGGGTGCCGTAGCTGTAGAGGTAGGCCGTCAGGTCGAGTGTCGCAGAGGTGGTGAACGAGTAGACGAGGTCGGCGCCGCCGCTGCCTCCGCAGCTACCCGAGCTGTTGTCCGCGAAGCCCGTGGTGGTGCCCGAGAGGTAGACGTCGCCCCCGAGCGAGCCCGACGAAAACACGAGCGCCTGCGGGCTCGAGCAGGTGTCGCCCGGGCTGCCGCCATCGGGCACGCTCGCGGCGCACAGGCCCGAACCGTTGCAGTAGTTGGAACAGCACTCGCTGCTCTTCAGGCACGACGAACTGTTGGCCTTGCACGAACCCGCGTCCGACCCCGCATCAGGCGGACTCACGCACGAACCGTTCACGCAGATGCCAGAGCCGCTGCACGAAGAGCAGGCGCCTCCGGCTATTCCGCAGGCCGTCTTCAGGTTTCCGGGCTGACAGGCGCCCAGCCCGTCGATGCAACCCGAGCAGGAGCCTCCGGTGCAGACTCCGTACGTCGTGTTGCAGCTCGCGCCGCCCGAGCAGGCCCTGCAGGAAACTCCGCTCTTTCCACAGGCCGAATTCGAAGTGCCCGCAAAGCACCCGCCGTCGCCCGCGACGCACCCCGAGCAGCCGTAGTCCACGCACGTTCCGCTGTAGCACTGCTGGTTTCCGGTGCACGCCGCGCACAGTGCACCGCCGTAGCCGCAGGCCGTCGTCGATGAGCCGGAAGAGTTGCAGACCCCCGCCCCGGTGCAGCAGCCCAGGCAGGTCGCCGAGCAGGGAAGACCGCCGTCCCCGGCGCCACCACCACCACCACCGCCCCCGCCACCGCCACCGCCTCCTCCGCCTCCGCCCCCGCCCCCGCCACCGCCGCCGCCGCCGCCGCTCGGATTCACGCAGAACCCGATCTGGCACACCTGGTTGGCTGCGCAGGCGACGCAGGTCAGTGCGCTCTGGCCGCAGGCCGTAGAGAGATATCCGGGCTGACACTTTCCGGCCGAGTCGCAGCACCCGGTGCAGTTGCCGGGGCCGCACGGGGGCTTGGTGGGCCCACAACCGGGCGCGGCCGCGAACGCGAATCCCACCATGAAGGCCGGCACGAAGAACCGAATCGTTTTCATTTTCCCCTCTTGCCTGTGGGCTGACTCGGCCTCGTCAGCAGACGCGTCGCCGGCGCACGAGGTGCTCCGGGGCCAACCCAACCCCGAGATCATCCATGAATTCACCCTCCGCTGTCGAGATTGCGGCTGTCGGAGGAGCACATGTCGGTGCAGCTCCTCCATGGCCCCAGGCGCGCCGTCCGGGCTCGGCCGTGGACCGCGTCCCGGCAGCGTCACCGTTGTTACGGTCAGCCGGTGGTCACCGCGGCAGGACGGGGGCCCGCCGTATCGGCCGCGACCAGCCTCAGTTGGCCGCTCAGCCGGAACGACTTCGCGTCGACCTCGCGCTCGAGGTAGGTGTAGCCGGCGAGCCCTTGCTCGTAGACGCGGAGTATCTGGCGCGACTCGTCGAGGGTGATGCGCCCCGACCGGAGCGCGGTCTCGGTGAAGCGGCGCAGCTTCGCCACCAGCGTGTCCTTGTGGTAGCTGACGTAGTTCAGCACCTCGGTGACGGTGTCGCCCTCTTCGACGTGATCGATCAGGTACCCGCCGTTGGGCGCCAGCGACACCTGCACCGCGTGGGTGTTGCCGAAGAGGTTGTGCAGGTCGCCTAGAATTTCCTGGTAGGCCCCGACCAGGAAGATGCCCAGGTGGTAGTCGTCGTCGTTCAGGGGGTGCAGAGGGACGAAGTCCTTCACCTCGCGCTTGTCGATGAAGTGGTCGATCTTCCCGTCCGAGTCGCAGGTGATGTCGCCGAGCACGACGCTGCGGGTGGGCTTCTCTCCCAGCCGGTGAATCGGCATCACCGGGAAGAGCTGATCGATCGCCCACGAGTCGGGCAGCGACTGGAAGACCGAGAAGTTGCAGAAGTAGGTGTCCGAGAGCTGGCGCTCGAGCGGCTCGAGCTCTTCGGGAATTTCGCCGCCTTCGCGGGCGATGCGCATGATCTTCTGCCCCAGCGCCCAGTAGATGTTCTCGGCCGTCACCCGCTGGTCCAGGGTGAGGTGCCCAAGGCAGAACAGCGAGAGCACCTCTTCCTTGTACTCGGCGGCGTCGTGCCAGGCTTCCAGCAGGTTTTTCCGGGTCACGTCGCGGTAGGTGGACAAGAGGTTTCGCACGACCTGCGACTCGGTCTCGGGCAGCGACTCGGGCACCGTGTGCACGTCGAACTCCGACGCGCCCAGCACCTCGGTGATGAGCACCGCGTGGTGCGCCACCACCGCCCGCCCCGACTCGGAAACGATGGTCGGGTGGGCCACCTTGGCGAGGTCGCACGCTTCCTTGATCGAGAAGACGACGTCTGAAGCGTACTCCTCGGTGGTGTAGTTCATCGACGAGGCGAAGTTGGTCTGCGACCCGTCGTAGTCCACGCCCAGGCCGCCGCCGACGTCCAGGTACTTGAGCGGCGCGCCGTGGCGCACCACCTCGCAGTAGAAGCGCCCCGCCTCGCGCAGCGCGTTCTTCACGTTGCGGATGTTCGAGATCTGGCTGCCCAGGTGGAAGTGGATGAGCTCGAACGCCGACAACAGGCCCGCCTCGCGCATGAAGGCGATCGAGTCCATCAGCTCGGACGACGAGAGGCCGAACTTCGACCGGTCGCCGCCCGAGGCTTCCCACTTGCCGGCGCCTCGCGAGGACAGCCGCACCCTGATTCCGATGCGCGGCTGAATGCCGGTGCGCCGGGCGACCTCGGCGATGAGCGGCAGCTCGGTCGGCTTCTCGACCACCATCACCACCCGCCGGCCCAGCTTCGACGCGTACAGGGCGGTCTCGACGTACTCCTCGTCCTTGTAGCCGTTGCAGATGACGAGCGCGTTCTCGTCCTCGAGCAGCGCCATCACCGCCAAGAGCTCGGGCTTCGAGCCCGCCTCGAGCCCGTAGGAGTACTGGCGTCCCGCCTCGACGATGGTTTCCGCGACGTACCGGTCCTGGTTCACCTTGATGGGGTAGACGCCGCGGTACTGGCCCGCGTACCCGTTCTCGGCGATCGCCTTCAGGAAGGCCTCGTTCAGGTGCGCCACCCGGCGGCGCAAGATGTCGGTGAAGCGGATGAGCAGCGGCAGCCCGATGCCGCGCCGCCGCACCTCGTCGACCAGCTCTTTCAGGTCGAAGGTCGGCGTGTCGGGCCCGGCGGGGTGAACCTCGACGTGGCCCTTGTCGTTCACGCCGAAGTAGCCGGCGCCCCAGGCGCGAATCGAGTAGGTGTCGAGCGAGTCGGCGACGGTCCACCGCGGCGGAGGTGTGCTGCTCATGTCGTACGGGCTCCTTCCCGGGCCGACGAATCGGCGCCGGAGCGCATCTTGCGGAAGCGCGGACTATAGGTAAACGCCTCGGCGTTCAACAGCAAGGCGCATCACGGGCGCGCGGCCGCCTTCGCCGCCGCTTCGAGGCGGGCGGCCGAGGCGGGATCTTGTACCAGTTGGAGCAGGGCGTCGTTCTTCAACAGCGCCGTCAGATCGCCGGTCTCGAGCGCCCTGCGCAGGCCCGCGTCGTCGAGCACGCGCTGGAACCGTGGGTCTCTGCTCAGCGCCACGAAGGCGGGGTCGCCCCGAAGCTTGGCGGCCTTCTCGGGGCTCGCGGCAGTCTTGGCGACCAGCACCAGGTCCTTCGCCGCCGAGAGCTGGGTGAGCTCGAACAGGTTGTACCGGCGGGCCACCGCGAAGGC
>JAHFDQ010000168.1:4490-10635 GCA_023248915.1 Archangiaceae bacterium
GGCGATCGAGTCGGGCGGCGACAGCGCCAGCCGGCGGCCCTGCACCGCCACGTTCTGCTCGACGAACGACACCGCGCAGACGAGGGCGTACCCGAGGGCTGCCGCTTTCAGGCCTCCGAGAGCAGCCCCCAGGGCCCGGTCCGCGGCGCTCGATGCCGCGTCCTTCCCGCCCAGCGCCCGCCGGAGCAGCCGGGTGACCAGCACCTTTCCGACGAGGAAGACCACCCCGAAAACCGCCACCGAGGCGATCACCGACGCGACCAGGGGCGTCGCCTGCGCCGGGGGGATCAGGCGGGGGCCCAACACCGGGCCGAGCGCGAAGGCGGCGGCGTAGGCGCAAAGCAGCGCCACCCCCGTCGCCACCTGCCGCGCGGCGCCCGAGATCGCGCCCAGGACCGCGAACAACGCCACCGCACCGAAGAGAACGAGATCGACAGTCACAGGCGCCGCCCGGACGCTACTTGATCTTGAACTGGTCTCCGCCCTTCTTGAACTCCTCGTGCATCTTGTCGTGCGCCTTGGTCAGCATCTCTTTGTACTTTTCGTTCTTCGGTTCGTAGGTGAGGGCCATCTTGAAGTTGCGCTCGGCGGCCGGAAAACGCCCGGCGTCCCAGTCCTTCATCGCGGTCTTGAAGAACTCGCGGCCCTTGGGGTGGGTGCCGATCTGTTCCTCGACCTCCTTCTTCGCGGCCTGCTTGGTCTCGACCTCGGTCGCCTCGGAAAACCGCAGCTTCTGCGCCCGCTCGGGGCCGGCCATGTCGGCGGCGTACCGCTGCCGCTTCCGGTCGTCGCGCAGCACGTAGTAGGCCTCGGTGATCCGCTTGTAGACCTCGGTCACCTTGTCCTTCGTCGCCTTGTCCGCCAGATGGTAGAAGCGGTCGGGGTGATAGTTGCGGCTCTCGCTGTAGAACGCGTTCTTGATTTCCGTGGGGCTCGCCGACGCGGCCACCTTCAGCACCTGGAAGTAGTCCAACTCTCCGAGCGCGCCCAGGCGCTCGTCGAGGGCGCTGAGCTGGTTGGCGTCGAGCTGGGAAGCGGCTGCCCCCGGCGGCACGGGAATCGCGGACGCGGAGCTCTGCGGAGCCAGGGCGATGACCCGCCCCGAGCCGGTCGAGCGGACGGGCTGCGAAGCGAAGGCCGGTGGAGCCGCCGGGGCAGAGGGCTTGGCGACCGCGGGTGGCGCGACCGCCGGGCGCGGCTGGGACGGCGGGGGTGGGACGATGGGCGCCGGTCGAGGACCCGAGCCGCGCGCCACGGCCTGGCTGGAAGGGACGCCCCCCGGCACCGGCGTCGGCCTGACCACCGGAACGCTCTTCGTCGCCGGCACCACGGGCGGGGCCGGGCGAATCACCGGGGCCGGGCGAACCGCCGAAGCGACGGAAGGGGAAACGCCGCCCGGAGGCGTCGCGGGCGGGGTCGGCTCGGGCGGCGTCGCTGGTGGAGTGGCCGCCGGCGGCGTCGGAGGCGCCGTGTCGTCTCGCGCGACCGGTCGCGCGGCGGCCGCATGCTTGCCAGAAGCCGTGCGCGGCAGCGGCGGAGGCGGGCGGCCCGACGGCGCCGGACCTGGCGCCGCGGGCACGGGCTTGGCCGGGGTGATCATCGGCCGCGGGTTCGAGCCGGTCGCCTTCGAGGTCGGACCCGAAGCATCCGGCCCCGAACCCGGGCGCGTGGGCGTGGCGGGGGGAGCGTTCGGATTGGGCCTACCGCGCCCGCTTTCGGGTGGCTTCGCCATGTCGCGCTAGGGGGCCGACTTTTCCACCGGAGCCGGCAGGTCGGCCAGCGGCATTGCGTTGTGCGCTTCGATGCCCTTTTGGATGTCCGACTCGGACAGGCCAGAGGACAGGCTGATGGTGGTCGAGGTCTTCTGCCCGGTCTCGAGGTCGGCCGCCGAGACGTTCACGATGCCGTCGGTGTTGATCTCGAAGGTGACCTCGATCTTCACCTCGCCCCGGTAGCCGATGCGGAAGCCCGCGAACTCGAACTCGCCGAGCATCTCGCACTCGTCCGCCTTGTTCGACTCGCCCTGGAAGACGCGAATCTTCACCTTGTCCTGGCCGTCGCGGCTGGTGGTGAACGTCTTGGCCTTGTCGATGGGCACGGGCGTGTTCTTTTCGATGATCTTCTCGGTGTAACCGCCCACCGTGCCGATGCGCAGCGAGAGCGGGGTGACGTCGACCAGGAAGGTCTGGGCCTTGGTGTCGAGCAGGGCACGGGCCTGCAGGGCGGCGCCGATCGAGACCGCCTCGTCGGGGTTGATGCCTTCCATCGGTTCGCGCTGAAAGTAGTGGCGCACCGAGTTGCGGATGATTGGCAGGCGCGTGGGCCCGCCCACCATGATCACCGCGTCGATGTCGGCGGCCGTCATGCGCGCGCTCTGCAGCGCCTCGTCGCAGACCTTGAAGGTGCGCTGCACCAGGTCCATCACCATCTTGTTGAAGGACTCGGTGGACAGCGACTGGCGCAGGTCGAGAACGTTGCCGCTGGCGTCCTGGCAGATGCCGGCGCAGAGGATTTCGGCCTGGCCGTTCTGGCCGACGTCGATCTTCGCCCGCTCGGCGGCCTCTTTCAGCATTTGCAGGCAGAACTTGTTCTGCCGCACGTCGAGCCGCGTCTTCGCCAGGAAGTCCTCGGCGAGCCAGGTCATGATGCGGTCGTCGAAGTCGTCGCCGCCGAGGTAGGTGTCGCCGGCGGTGGCCAGCACCTCGAAGACGTCCTTGCCAATCTCGAGGATGGACACGTCGAACGTGCCGCCGCCGAGATCGTACACCACCACCCGCTGCGCCAATTGGCGACCGAAGCCGTACGCCAGCGCCGCGGCGGTCGGTTCGTTCAAGATTCGAAGCACGTCGAGGCCGGCGATGCGGCCGGCGTCCTTCGTCGCCTGCCGCTGGTTGTCGTTGAAGTAGGCGGGGACGGTGACCACCGCCTTCTTCACCGGGTGGCCCAGGTAGGTCTCGGAGATGGCCTTCATCTCCTTCAGCACCAACGCCGACACCTCGGGCAGCGACAGCACCTTGTCGCGCACCTGGATGCGCACCGCGTTGTTCGGCCCCTCGACGATCTTGTACGGCATCACCGCCTGGGCCTTCTTCACCTCGTCCGAGAAGAAGTACCGGCCGATGAGCCGCTTCGCCGAGTACACCGTGCACTCGGCGTTGGTGATGATGTTCTTCTTCGCGGCGTTGCCGATCAGCACCGACCCGTCTTCCAGCAGCGACACGACCGAGGCGTGATTGGTTTCGCCCCACTCGTTGGGGATGACCACCGGTTTGCCGTCCTGGACGACCGAGACGCACGTGTAAGACGTGCCCAGGTCTATGCCGACCGCGATCTCATCCGCCATGCCCACTCCAGGACTTCGCTGACTCGAGCGAGGGAAAAGTAGGCGGACTGTAGGCAACCCCGGCGACAAAGTCCAGGCATATCAAATGGTTATGTGGCCGGAATGCCGAGGGAGTGCCTGCGTTGTTGGTCAGGAGCATGATCAGTATAGCTGGGCAGAGGAGGTCGCCCTTCGCCGTGTCCAAAGTCTTCGCGTTGCTCACGTCCGACCCGAACCTGATGCGCTGCGATCTGCAGCGGCTCGACGGCGAGGTCGACCTCGCGGCCGGCCCGCAGTCGAACGCCGTCAGCCTGGGCAGCTACGCCCAGGAGGTGGTGCTGCTTCAGCGGTACGCGTCGGAGAAGGCGCTGCCCCGCCTCGGCGAGTTGGGGGCGCCCGAGTCGGAAGCCGTGCTCTACCACGCCGACCGGTTGCCGGTCGGTTGGTCGCTCGAAGAGAACACCCAGCCGTTCCGGTTTCGGCAGTGGCTGTTCGGCCAGATCGGAACGCTGCCCGCGTTCGCCGCGTTGAGGCCCCGGCTGCTGTCGCTCTTGCCCGAGCACCTGCAGCGGAACATCAAGGGAGACACCGCCGGCGAGCCCGCCTTCGCCCTCTTCCTGAAGCACCTGCGCGACGCCGGGGCGACCGACGACCGGGCGCTGGAACCCGCGCTCGCAGCTCAACTGCTCGGGAAGACCGCGCGCGAGCTCGATGACTTGGCGCGCGAGGCCGGCGCCACCGACCGGTCGAGCCTTTGCTTCGTCGCCACCAACGGCCGAATGCTGTTGGCCGCTCGCGCGGGTTCGACCGAGCTGTACACCAGGCTGCTCGAGGGGACCGACCGGTGCGCCCGCTGCGGAATCGACGCCTCGACGCCCGAGACGCTGCCCCTGAAGCGCGCCCACCGCCGGCGGCGAACGGTCGCGGTCGCGTCGAACCCGGTCAGCCCCAGTGGGTGGATGGAGATCGCCGCCGGCACGGTGATCGCCGTGGACCGGTCGGGGAACGTTCAGCGGCTGCCCATCTAGCGGCCGTAGAAGCTCGCCTCGAGCACCAGCACCGCCAGGTTGCAGGTGGCGTGAAACGCCGCGGCACCGAGCACGCTGCCCGTCTTCTCGCGCATCCACCCGAAGAGCAGGGCGGGGAAGAAGACGCCCAGCCGCCAGACCTGGAAGATCGCCAGGTGCCCTAGCGCGAAGAGCGCCGCGGTGACGAAGAAGGCGGGCCCCAACCGCACGCCGAACAGCACCCGGCCCTGGGGCCAGGCGTCGCGAAGGCGCGTCTGGACGAAGCCCCGGTAGAAGAACTCCTCGGGCAGCGCCACCACGAAGGTCTGGTCCACCACCCACTCGGCGAACCGGTCGGGCAGGCGGGGGCGGAAATGCCAAGGGACCGAGTAGGGGGCGAGGTGACGCGAGAGCGCCGCGGGCAGGTGCTCGAGCGCCTCGGCGAAGCCCACGTACCCCGCGACGAACAGCGGCAGCACCGCGGCCGACATCAGGAGGTACCACTTCAAGTCCAACCGCCAGGCGCGGGTCGTCACCCCGTAGTCCCGGTAGTCCTCTCCGCGCCGGCGCATCGCCATCAGCGGCAGGTACAGGAAGGCCACGGTCGCCACGGGCTTCGCGGCCGGCGTGTAGGCGACGTAGGTGACGACGATGGCCGCGAAGCAGGCCGCCCAGAGGCCGAACACCTCGCCCAGGGCGGTCGGCGCCTTAGGCCTGGTTGCTCCGACGGCCGTCATTCCCTCGCCTCGGTCGCTTCCGACTTGGCGAGCGTCAGCTTGATGGCCGCCATCGGCAAGGCGCGGGACGACAGCCGGCCGCGACGCTTGACGATGACCGCGACCAGCCGGCCCTGAGCGTCGAAGAGTGGGCTGCCGCTGGGCACGGGCAGGTCGGTCTCGACGAAGGGGCTTTCGGCCGAGGGGCCCGAGAAGACCTGGCCGGCGGTGGGTTCGAGCGACCCATCGCGCCGGCGCGCCACGCCGACCAGCCAATCGCCCTTGGAAAAGGTCGCGTCGAGCCGGACGGCGGCGGCCCGGAAGGCCCCCGGGGTTTCAAGTTGGAGGACGACCACGCCCAGCTTGGCGTTGGCGAGCAGCACCCGGGCCGGCAGCTCTTGTTCGCCCAGCTTCACCGTAGCGGCCTCGAGCCCCGAGTAGTCCACCGAGGTGACGACGTGCCCGTCGGCCCCCACCATCACCCCCGGGCCTGTGCCTCGCGGGCCGCGCACCTGCACCACCGTGGCACGGTTGGCTTCGAAGGCCTTGCGGAGCGCGGCGTGCGTGGGCCTGGGGCTGGCCTCGGCGAGCGCGCCGAGCGCGAGGGGCAGTGCGATCGCGGCGAGGCCTGGGCGCATCGGGTGACGTCGAGGGTAGCACCGGGTCCGGGCGGCCGCGCCTTCGCGGCGGTTTCCTCCGGGCGGCCGGGCGGTCTACAAAGGGCGGGCGAGGCTGGCGCGCGCCGGGGAAGCTCTGGGCCCGGGTCGCACGACGCGGAGCTGGGTGAGGGGCATGAGCGGCAAGCGAATCGACCTGGGCCCCGCCGACCTGAAGGAGGGCGAGCTCAGGGGCTACGACGTCGGCCGCCGCCGGGTAGTGGTGGTTCGGGTGGGAGGCCGGTGGAAGGCGCTCGACGACTGGTGCAACCACGCCGGCTGCTTGCTTTCCGGGGGGCGTATCGAGCAGAACCGGCTCATCTGCCCCTGCCATGAGATCGGCTTCGACCTCGACTCGGGGCGGAACGAGACGGCCCCCGCGCTCTGCGACGATCAGCGGGTCATCCGCGTCGTCGAGGACGGGGGCCGGCTGGGCATCGACGA
>JAHFDQ010000569.1 GCA_023248915.1 Archangiaceae bacterium
AGGCGTCGCTCACCGCGCCGACGCCATTTCGCGCCGACCACCGAGGCAGGCGAAGCGGGCGGCGCGTCGCGGCCAGAGGGGCACAAGAAGGAGGAGCAGGAGGAGCCCGCCGGCGCCGGACTGAGCGCACCCGCACGACGCGGCCTGGTACTCGAGATTCGGCGAGCCCCCAGGACCCGGCGAGGCCCCAGCTTCACCCGGAGCGGTGGTGCCGCCATCTGCGTCCCCAGCGTCAATTAACCCTGCGTCGCCGCTACCGGCGTCGCCCTGCCCTGCGTCCACGCTCCCCCCATCCCCCGGCCCGGCATCGCCTTGCCCACCGTCGCCCGGCCCAGCGTCGTTCGGCCCAGCATCGGCCGGACCCGCGTCGGACGCCGCAGCCTTGAATGCTGCTGCCGCGAGCGTCCACCCGGCGTCCGACGTTGCAGCGACGGAATACATACCCGAATCGGGAGCGAGGCGGTCTGCCACGAACGCCGCCTCGAGGCGCCTCCGAACTGAAAGCGTACCCGACGGCACGGGCGCGTCGTCGATCGAACCGATGCACGCGACCAGAAGCTCATTCGCCTCTCCGGTCGTCAGCGACACATTCCCTGGCGAAGCCGTGGAAAAGGAATTGCCCGCCGCGGTGTCGAGCGGCGAGCCCTGATCGAGCCCTTCGTACTCGAGGGCCGTGCCCCAGACCGTGGCTGCCGGCACACAGTCCACCGTCACGACGATAGGGTCGGACCCCGCGTCGATGTTCCGGGAATACGCGATGCTCAAGTACCCGCCGTCCAGCGGTACCTGGCCGCTGTCAGGGCCAAAGGCCGCCTGGTACGAGTTGCCTGCGCGGTCGGTCACCGAGCAATTCGCGGCGTATGCGCCCAGGCACACGACGATCGTGCTTCCTCTCTGGCTTGGGAAAGGCAGCGAAACCAGGAGTGGGCTCAGGTCCGCAAAGCCGGCCGCGGACTGGGCGTAGCGAATACCCGCGCCAACCGTCCCATCGTCCGCGCCGGCGTCCACGGGCCCGGCATCAACGATGGCCTTGATCGCGAAGGTCGCCATCTGGGCGACCCATACGCCGCCATTCGAGAGCGCCGTCGCCGAGTATCCGGCGTCCCCGAACACTTCGGCTTCCTCGACGAGATCGTGCGGGAACGCGGCTCGAGCCGTGAACCCGGGCCCGGCGTCTGCCGACGAGCCTTCCGAACGAACGAAGCCGACGAGCAACTCATGCGGGAACTTCGTATTTGCGATTCCCGTTTCGATCGGCGACGTACTCGGCCCTTTGCCAACTGCCGACACGTCGAAGGCTCCCAGCCCGGCGTATTCGAGAATCAGGACCTCGGGCTTCGAGCAGTTGGCCACCGTCACCTCGAGAGGCCTCGGGCCAGCGTCCACGCTGCTCACGTACCAAGTCTCGATGCCCATCGGATTCATGCCAGAAGGGCCCACCAGCCATGGGGCAGCCTCCTTGTAGGTGCTTGCCGCCGAATCCGTCACATCGCACTTCACACCCCAAGACGCGACCCCGAGGACGACGCTGTGCCCACGCACGGTCGGGCCCGGCAACGAGAGCGTGAGCGATCCCCCGTCGGCGGACGCCGCGCTCCATTGGACGAAGCCGGCGCCGCTTGGGGCGGCCTTTGCGAGCGGGGTTCCCAGCACGCCCAGCGCCCAACACGCGAACACCATCGACAGGCGGCGGAACGGGTGGCTCATCGGTCGCGTCGGCCGGCAACCCCGACCGCCCGCGCAGCCTACGCCGGCCCCACCACCTGCCGGAAGGGCGCCAGTTGCTCGTCGGGCAGCTTCCCCGGCATCTGCGACGTCCGGTAGCCCTTCAGCTCGACGTACACTTTGCCCGAGGCGTCGCGCACGTGGGCGTCGAAGCACAAGCCTCCGCCCGGCGACCCGTTGCCGTTGCGGGGGAAGACTTCGGCCACCAGCTTGGCGCTCTCTGCCGGAGCGCTCCACACCGTCACGCTCTCGGCCGCGGCGGGCAGGCCGAGCTGGCCGGTCGCGCCGATCTCCCACACCCCCGCGGTCTGGAAGCACAGCTCGATCAGTCGTGGCGAATAGACGGTCGCGCCCTTCTCGGCGACGGTGTCGGGAGGCAGCTCGCCGAAGATGGCCCCGGCCAGCCCGCCCTTCGTCCGCTGCACGTTGTTCAACACCTGGTACGCCGGCCCGTGGAAGTAGACCCGGTAGATGGCGTCGCGGTTCAGCATGCCGGCCTTCTCGACCTTCGCCGGCTTCACCGTGGGAGAAACGCTCGCGCCCGTGCCCGGTTCGAGGGTGAGCGTCGCGGCGAAGTGCAGCTTCTCTTCCGGCGGCCGGTTCGAACCGACCACCGCCTGCGATGAGGACAGCGTCGTCAGCATTCGCACCTGGCCGCGCTCGCCGCGCACCGGGAGTGCCCGGAACGTCGCCGTGCGCGGTTCATGCCGGTAGAACTTCAGCGGAGCGGCGAACTTCACGTCCTCGATCGCCGCCAGCCGGAACCCGGGAGCCACGAGCTGCGCCATCTCGGCGAAGCCTTCCAGCCCCATCACCCCCGGCAGCACCGGAATGCCGTCGATGGCATGGTCTTTCAGGAAGGGTTCGGCCTTGGGGTCCATCGCCACCGAGACCTGGTAGCCCTGGTGCAGGTCGAGCGACAGCTCGCCCACGGCGAGCGCCCTCTTGCCCGAACCCTTGTACTGCTTGACCAGCGCCTCGGGGTCCACCCCGCCCGCGGCCGTCCCGCTCGAGAGAAGGATGCCGAGCCGGCGGCCCACCACCGTCTCGCCGAATCGCCCTTCGGTCAGCATGCGGCGGACGACTGGAATGCCGTCGGTCGGCGCGAGCATCTCGATGCCCGCCCGCTTCATCGCGTCGGGAATGTTGCCGCGCGTCGCCATGCCGATGCCGTCCCACGCCGTCCAGTCGAGGACGACGCCCACCCGGCCGGCCTTCGCCGCGGTCCAGGTCGCGGTGACTTTGCAGAGCAAGTCGTTGCCCGAGCTGTAGTCGGCCTGCCCGGCGTTGCCGAAGCGGCCGGCCACCGACGAGAAGCAAACCAGCCCCCGGACTCCGAGGTCGTGCGAGGCGTGCAGCAGGTTGAAAATGCCGTCCACCTTGACGCCGAACACCAGGTCGAACTCCTCGACCGGCTTGGTGTCGAGCGACCGGCTGCGCTCGATGCCGGCCGCGTGGAGGATGACGTCCAGCTTGCCCGACGCCTTCTTCACCGCCTGCATGACGCCGTCCACAGCCTTGGCGTCGGTGACGTCGGCGCTGTGGTAGTGGGCCTTGCCCCCGGCCGCTTCGATCGACTTCATCGCCGCGAGCAGCGCCTCTGCCCGCTCGAGGTCGAAGAGGTGCTTCTCGACCAGCGCCGGGGTGGCGCGCTGGCCCTGGGCCTTCAGCCGCTCGAACACCTCGCGCTTGAAGGCTTCCTTGTCCGCGGCGACCTTCACCAAGTCTTTCCGCGTGGCGTCGTCCGGCACGGGCCGGGCGTCCACCAGGTGGAAGGTGCCCTTCGAGGCCTGGGCCAGGTCCTCGGCGGTGGCGGTGGTGCTGGCGCCGGCGCCGCCGGTCACCAGGAACACGGTCTTCGTGTCCAGCGTGAGGCCGGGCACCGTGCCCCGCGCCGCCTGCGCTTCCGGAAGCACCGCGATGGCGAACCGCTGGCCGTCGCGGTGGCCGATCTCGACCGCCCCCGAGTCGCGCTCGGTCTCTCCGAGCATGGCGGCCGCCACTGCGTCTGCCGGCGCACCTTCCGCGAAGTCCACCGCCTTGACCAGCGCCTCGGCGCGCTCGCGCGCCAGCGCCTTGACGAAGCCGGTGACGGCTCCGCCCGCGGGCGA
>JAHFDQ010000169.1 GCA_023248915.1 Archangiaceae bacterium
CCCGCCGGCACCGTCGAGTCGCACGCCCTCACCGCCATGGTGCACGACGCTCCCACCGCTCCGGGGGTGAAGGTGTAGACGCCGGCGACGCTGACCGCCCCGGCGCAGGTGTCGCCCGCGCCAATCGACCACACGATGGGCGCGGCGCCGTCGGCGTCCGTCACCACCGCGCCGTACGAGTAAAGGATGCCTTCCGTCGCCTGCGTCCCGGCGACGCTGGTGAAGGTGGGCAGGTGGTTGGTGAGCACCACTGTGGTTTGAGTCCGGCACCCCGCCGGCACCGTCGAGTCGCACGCCTTCACCGCCATCGTGCACGACGCCCCCACCGCGCCCGGGGTGAAGGTGTAGACGCCGGCGACGCTGACGGCCCCGGCACAGGTGTCGCCCGCACCAATGGACCAGACGATGGGCGCGGCCCCGTCGGCGTCCATCACCACCGCGCTGTAGGAATAGACCAGCCCTTCGGTGGCCTGCGTCCCGGCGACGCTGGTGAAGGTGGGCAGGTGGTTGGTGAGCACCACCGTCGACTGCGTCCGGCACCCCGCCGGCACCGTCGAGTCGCACGCCTTCACCGCCATCGTGCAAGACGCCCCCACCGCGCCCGGGGTGAAGGTGTAGACGCCGGCGACGCTGACGGCCCCGGCACAGGTGTCGCCCGCACCAATGGACCAGACGATGGGCGCGGCCCCGTCGGCGTCCGTCACCACCGCGCTGTAGGAATAGACCAGCCCTTCGGTGGCCTGCGTCCCGGCGACGCTGGTGAAGGTGGGCAGGTGGTTGGTGAGCACCACCGTCGACTGCGTCCGGCAGCCCGCCGGCACCGTCGAGTCGCACGCCCTCACCGCCATCGTGCAAGACGCCCCCACCGCGCCCGGGGTGAAGGTGTAGACGCCGGCGACGCTGACGGCCCCGGCACAGGTGTCGCCCGCACCAATGGACCAGACGATGGGCGCGGCCCCGTCGGCGTCCGTCACCACCGCGCTGTAGGAATAGACCAGCCCTTCGGTGGCCTGCGTGCCGGCGACGCTGGTGAAGGTGGGCGGGTGGTTGGTGGACACCACCGTCGACTGGTTCCGGCAGCCGGCGATGGGCGCGGCCGAGTCGCACGCCCTCACCACCATCGTGCACGAGGCGCCCGCCGCGCCCGGCGTGAAGCTGTACACGCCTCCGCCCGTGATGGAACCGGCGCAGGTGTCGCCCGCGCCGATGGACCAGACGATGGGCGCCGGGCCGTCCGGGTCGGTCGCCGCCGCGGCGTACGAGTAGAGAATGCCTTCCGTCGCCTGGGTGCCGGCCGCGCTGGTGAAGTTCGGCACGTGGTCGAAGATGCCCACCACCGCGTGGTCGGCGGTGATGTTGGTGAGCGCGTACACGCCCGCCACTACCGAAGCGCTGACCTCGACGCCGTTGTCCTTGAGCGACTGGAGCGCGTAATCCACCGCCGGCGCGACGGTGCAGTTCGAGCCGGTGCCTTGCAGTACGGTGCCAGGCACGCAGGTGACTGTGCCGTTCCCCCCGGGGGCCGAACCGGTCACGTCCGGCCCCTTGAAGTGCGCGACCACGTTCTTCACCGCGTTCATCGTCACGTTGCAAGTCATTGCGACGCCCACGCAGTCGCCCGTCCACCCCGTGAAGGTGTCGTTGGTGCGCGCCACCGCGGTCAGCGTCACCACCGTGGTGTTCAGGAAGTCGGCGTTGGCGGTGGCGCAGCCCGTTCCGCAATTGATGGCCACCGGCGCCGAGGTGACGGTGCCCAGCCCGGTGTCTCCGGCCACCTTGTTCACGGTCAGTTTGTAGAGCGTGCCGATGCCGTCGGTGTCGGCATCGGCGTTGTTGCGGCTGTCGCTGTCCGTCACCCCGGCCGGAGTGGCCACCGTGGCGGTATTGGTGATGGACCCGTTGCCCGCCCCGGCGACAATGGTGCCGTTGACCGTGAAGGTGGCGCTCGCCCCGACCGGCAGGTTGACGGTGTGGTTGATGTTGCCGACGCCGGCGGGCGTGTTGCAGGTGCCGCCCGCGGAGCCGGCGCAGGTCCAGGGCGGGTTGGCCACCAGTTGCGCCGGGAAAGTGTCCGTCACCAGGGCGTTGACGACGGCCGACGGGCCGTTGTTGGTGACTTTCACCGTGTGGGTCACCGGGCCGCCCCACACCACGCCCGCCACTCCGTCGGTCTTGGTGATGGCCAGGTCGGCGTAGACCACCGCACCTGTGATGGTGGTCTCGGCGCGCGGACCCAAGAGGCGCGAGATGGTGTCGGCCTTCACGCCGTAGTCGCCGTTGGTGACTTTCGGCGCCTTCTTCAGCACGTAGATGCTGCCGGCGGCGGCGGCGGCCGGAGCGAAGTTCGGGACGACGTTCAACCGGGTCGCGGTGTTGGTGACGACGTTGCTCGACTCACCCGCGCCCGGCCCTGAGACGATGTACACCGTCCAACCGCTCCACTGGTTGACCGCCCAGGCCTTGCCGGCGTCGTCGATGCGGGTGGCGTTGCCGCCGGTGGCCGTGCCGACGTCTGCGGCGGGGTCGACCACCTTGTAGACGCTCGTGTTGTCGGGGGCGGTCACCCAGTTCGGGCTCACCGTGAGCACGGTGGCGGTATTGCCGGCGATGGGCCGGTTCTGGTTCACTCCGGTGCCGGCGGTGATGTAGGCCGAGTAGCCCCTCCAGGCGTCGGGCGCCCAGGCCTTCGCGCCGTCGGTCAGGGTGCTAGCGGTGCCGGCGCTCGCCGTCCCCGACGTGGCCGGCGCGAAGACATGGACGGTGACCTGAAACGTGTTGCTGGCGCCCGGGTTCATCCAGCCGAAGTTGCAGCTCACGGTGCCCGTGCCGCCGACCGGAGGGTTGACGCAGACAGCCCCGGGCGCGGTGGTGGAGACGAAAGTCGTATTCGCGGGCAGCGTGTCGTCGGCCGTCACGTTGGGTGCCGCCGCAGCCGTGCTGTTCTTGACGAGGAAGTTGTAGGTGATGTCCGTATCTATGTCGGCGGCCAGCGGCGCCGACTTCGAAATCGACAGGCCCGGGTAGAAGGAGCCAAAGCCGTCCACGTAGACCTCTCCCCAGTGGGCGTTGGGCTGGCAACCGGCGGCGTAGACCTCGAGCTGAACGGTGTCACCCGGTTGCAGGGCCACGTTCCCGGGCGCGATGTCGAAGATTTGCCAGTCCGTGTAGAGCACGGCCGTGGCGCCGGCACCCTGCGACTTCCACGGAGTGCCGGGCTGATTCGAGAAGTTGAAGTTCGAGTAGAGGTCGCCGATGCGCGGGGCGGTCTGGTTCCTCAAGATGACGAAGAAGTACGGCTGCTGCTCTTGCTGGTGGAGGGCCGCCTGGAGCGCCGGGGCGAGCACGAACCGAACGTGGATTTTTCCGTCCGCCGGGTCGACGTCGGCGAACGTCGTCGCGTACGCCTGCCTCAGCGAGTTGACGTTCCTGGCCGCACCGAGCTGGTTGATGACCGCCGTGCTGGTTCCGAAGTACGGCCACATCGGAACGCCCGCTCCGGCCACCATGCCCGCGAAGAGCTGCGACTGCGGCACCCCGTTCGAGACGATGGAAGTCAGATTGACGCCACCCGGGGCGAGGTTCAGGTTCGCGGTCGTGACCGGAGGCCAGGGCGGGTTGGCCAGGTTCACGTTGAAGAGGTTGGTGGTCACCGTCCAGTCGGGCGCGAACACACCCGTCTCGAAGCCGCCGTTGTTGAACAGCGCCTCACTCTGCTGCGCTTCGGGGTCGGGCGTGTGAAACGGCTCGCCCACCTGGTCGCCGCACGCGGCCAGCGCGAACAGCGTCAACGGAACAATCCGCTCACGCACCGATGCTGCCCGCGAGAGCGGCCCCGCCCTACGAGGTCGAAACGGCGACAAGGAAACCCTCCGCGAGCCCGGCCACAACCAGCCCCCATTGTAGTCTCAGTTCGTCCCGAATTGGCCGTAAGTGGAGGTCGCATGTGGGTGGAATTGCACCCACTTGGCGGAGCAGGCGCCGCGCCTTCATTCACCTACTCCGACGAGGCCGGGAGCCCGCGGCCCCCTCACCGCGCCGACGTTAGGCATTCCTAGTCTCGCGTTCTCGCCGGAACGCAGTCGACGCAGGCATCGGCACCCACCGCGCCCACGCGCTGAAGCTGGGCGTAGACGAAGCAGCCGGCGCAGAAGCCGATAGCGGCCTCGAGCGAAGCGAACACCACGACGGTTCCGACGAGCCACCACGCCAGATTCGCGTGGCCAAGCGCCGAGAGTCCCGTCGCGGTCAGGGTGAGTGCCGCCCCGATTCCCTGGGCGAACCGCTTGGGAGCACCGGCCACCGGCTTGACCGGCCACAACCGCGACGCCGCGGCCATCGCTCCTCTCGCGAGTAGGCTGAAGCGCGGCCCCCAGGCGACGCGGGCAGCGAAGCCCGCAGCCACTGCCGCGACCAGCGCCGGTTGGCGGGTGAAGTAGGCGGTTGTGAGTGCCACCACCACCGCGCCGGCGACGACCCGCGCGGCCCGCTCGTTGACTCGATTTGGAAAACTGAACAGCTTCATGTTCTTCCGCTCCGTTTCTTCCAGGGGAAGCGGGCCGACGACGAACGAGCCCACCGACCCTTGAGGGTGATGGGCCTTCGACTGCGCTGAGCCGGGGGTCGCCTGACGCTAGGCGACCGGCGGCGGGCAGGTGCCCACCACTCGGACGCTTCGACAACAACGGGCGATGGGCGATGACACGCAAGAGCAGCTAACGGCCTGGGTCTCAGAGCGCAAGGGAGTGTGCTTCAATGCTGGTGTGCGGTGGCGACGACTCGCGGCGGTCCTAGTCGTGCTCGGCGCCTGCGGCGGGCCGCCCCCGTCTCTTTCGGTGGCTTCCCTCGAAGCCCAAATCCAATGGGACGCCGACGTCACGTCCCAGTGCTTCAAGCTGCGGGTTAGCGCCGACGGGCGTGCGTCGGTCGAGTCGCAGGCAATGGCTCGCGGCCAGAAGTCGGTGCTCCACGTCGCCGTCTTCGAGGACGACCTCCCCCCTGTCGTCCAGGTGCAGGCCGTGGGCTTCGAAGACACCGCCTGCTCGACCGAGTCCGTTCCGGCCGAGCAATCAACGGCCGACTCGGTGACCTTCTCCAGGCGAACCACCCGGGTGACGCTTCAGGTGCATCGGTCGCCGGCGCCGGACGGCGGCGAGGCCGACGCCGGGCCGGACGGCGGCGGCCCGCCTGATGGCGACGGAGGCGCCGACGGCGGCACCGCGCCCGGCTCCGATGCCGGGGCAGACGCGGGAATCGACGGCGGCGGCTCGTCCAATTCCGACGCGGGACCGGACGGCGGCGCGTCGGGGGGTGACGCGGGCGCGGACGGAGGGAATCCGAGCGACGCAGGCACCGACGCGGGCGCGGACGCAGGAACCACAAACGACGGCGGGTCCGACGCGGGCGCGGACGGAGGAACCGCGAGCGACGCGGGCAACGACGCGGGCGCGGATGCAGGAACCGCGAACGACGCCGGCTCCGACGCGGGCGCGGACGGAGGAAGCGCGAGCGACGCCGGCACCGACGGTGGGCCGGACGCGGGCGGGCCGCCTCCCGACGCAGGGGCCGACGCGGGCCCGGCGCCCGACGCCGGCGTCGAGCTGTGCAACAACCGCATCGACGACGACGGAAACGGGCTGGTGGACTGCCAAGACCCCAAGTGCGCCAGCGGCGCCGCCTGTGACGACGGAAACCTGTGCACCACCGGAGAGGTCTGCGCCGGCGGGGCTTGCTCGGGCAGCGTCTATACCTGCATCGGTCCCGTGGCGGAGTGCTACGTGGCTGGCGGGTGCGATGCGGGCGTGTGCGTCGCCGTGCCGGAGGCCGCCCGCACCTTCTGCGACGGAGGCCAGTGCGACGGCGTCGGCCGCTGCGCTCCATTCTGCGACGCAACCCGGGCGACCCTAGGGGTCTGCTTCCGGTTCGAGGGCAACCTGGTCGACGGAAGCCAGTACGGGCACAACGGCTCGAGCGCGTCGGGGACATACGTCTCCGGGAGCCGGGGCTCGGCCTATTCCCCAGGCTCGAGCGCCGTCGTCGTGGGCGACTACCCCAGCCTCGACTGCACCACCGCGCTGACGGTCGAGGCCTGGGTGCGGTTGGCGGCCCTTCCCCCGGCCGGAGGCCGGTACGGCGTGGCCGATAACGACGGCGAGTACGGCATGTTCATCCGCTCGGCCGGAGAGCTGTACTGCGCGACCGCGGGCCTGGCCGCGACGACGGCGGGAGTGCTGACTCCCGGCGGCTGGCACCACCTGGCCTGCGTCTTCGACGGCACTAACCTGCTCGCGTATGTCGACGGCGTGCAGAGCGCCATCGTGACGGCTTCGGGGTCCGCGACCATCGGCACCGGCAGCGCCGACGGCCTGCGCCTTGGTCAGAACAGCCCGACCGGCGACGTGCTGCAGGGCGCCATCGACGGAGTCCGCGTCTGGTGCGAGGCGCGAGCCCAGGCCGACCTGTGCGCCGTCTTCGGCCAGTGCGGGTAGCGAACGGCCCTCGCCCTCGGAAACCCGCTTTCCCCCCGACCGTGCGACGAAAAACCGAGGCGCTCGCGCACTCCTGGGCGGTTTCGAGTGCGACTCTCCTAATCTTCACGGCAGGTTGAAGCCGCCGCCCGCGCCGGGCACGGCCGTTGCTCATGGGCCTCGCCACGCACCCCCCCGAGGAGCCCCATGAACCGACGCGCCCTGACCGCCCTTTCCACCCTGGTGATGGCCACCAGCCTGTCCGGCTTCAGCCCTGGGAGCTGTGGAGACCCTATCGAGCCGGACGAACCCGTCTGCGCCGTCCCCGAAGGCTGTCCGAGTCGGCCCCCGCGCCTGTTGTGTAGCGCGCTCGACGAGACCGACTGTCGGGCGCGTCAGGACTGCCGCGCGGTCTACGGGCAGGGCACCTGCGGCCCCACCGGGGACTGCGCGCCGAGCGTGGTGTTCGCCGGGTGCGTCGAGGCGCGGCACGCGTGCCCCGCCATCGCCTGCGCGCTCGCCTGCGCCCACGGGCTCGCGCGCGACGCGACCGGTTGCGACGTCTGCGCGTGCAGCCCGGTGCCCTGCGTTTCCGATTCGGAATGCGGCCCCGGAGAGGCCTGCCTCTACCCGGCCCTCGCGTGCCCCGCCAACGCCTTCTGCAGCCCGCCCCAGGGCACCTGCGGCAAGGTGGACTTCGCCTGCGACGACGACACCCAGTGCTCGACCGGAGAGCACTGCGTATTTCCCAAGGTTGACTGCCCGCCCAACGCGTTCTGCGCCCCCCCTCGGGGAAGCTGCAAGCCGGCCGACGGCTGCGCGACCGACGCCGACTGCGGGCCGGGCCGCGCCTGCGAGCTGGTCGCGAACTGCACGGCGCAAGGCTGCCCGCCGCTGCCGTCGCCCGGCATCTGCCGCGACCGTCTGATGTGCACCGACGCCTCGCAGTGCGCCACGGGCGAAGTCTGCGCGCCCGACCCCGGCAACTTCCCCGCGAAGGCCGTGCTGCCGGCCACGCCCTTCTACTGCCTGCCGTCGTGCGAGGCGCTCGACGAGGCGGCCTGCGGCACCCGGACCGATTGTCTGGCCGAGTACGCGGCTCCGCGGTGCGGCAACGACCCGAACGGCCCCTACTTCACCGGCTGCAAGTCGGCGGTTTGCCCGGCCGTCGAGTGCCTGGTGGCCTGCGCGAACGGCACCGTGAAGGACGCCAACGGCTGCGACACCTGCACCTGCGACGAGTCGTGCCTGTCCGACGCCGACTGCCCTTCCGGGCAGAGCTGCCTCTTCCTGAACTACGACTGCGCTGCGGGCGCGGAGTGCCCGAGCGTCAAGGGCGTCTGCGGGGCGTACTAGCCGGCGGCGCTACTGGAAGAAGGCGGTGAAGCTCTGCTGCGTCGGCGTGAAGTACGCGTTTTGGCCCTGTATTCTCACCTGAACCTGTACGGGCGGCGCTACTCCACCGTCGGCGAGTGCCGCCTGAGGACCTGGACCTGTGAGGATGAGTTGTCCGGTATTCCCCAGGCCGAATGAAGTGAAGCGACTGCGGAAGATGCAGCGCGTGAGTGGATTGGCAGGCGGCGGCTTCGTGAAGACGCAGGGGCCTGCGACATTGAAAACCCCGGAGTTTGCCGCCGTCTCGGTCGCTTCGACCTTCTCGAAGGCCACCCCGTGACCCAGAATCTCCGCCACGCCAATCGAAGGCGCATTGACTGACGCGCTCCCGCGCGTGCCGACGATGGTCGCGGAGACGTTGGCGTTCGTCTTGTCGACGGGATTCAGGTACTCGTCCGACCAGATGAAATCGATGACCTTCGTGTCGTTTGGGGCGACGGTCCACGGGGGCGGCGGGTTCAACAGAATCGGAAGTGCAAACCCGTCAGACCAAGTGATCAGCGTAGGTGCCCAAATCTGGGTGTTGTCGTCCCAACAACCGTTCGGGCCGTCCCACTGGCCATTGGCCGACTCGCGAACACCCGTAGCGCAGTTGAGTCGCTGCGTGTCCAGTTTCTGCTCGCCCGGATCCCACACCCCATTGTCGTTTTCGTCGACGAAGGGCTCGGCCATGTCCAGGAACCACTCGCCGGGCTCCCACTTCCCGTTGTTGTTGGTGTCGGAGAATTCCTCCTCGCCGGAAACGACCGCGATGATGTTGATGATCTGGTCGCGTGGATTGTTGGCGCCATTGGTGGGTTCAACTGGGCTGGTGAGTGGCGCCACATTGTTCGGGAGGAAGTTGCTCTGCGCGCTGTAGTTCGCAGTCGCGGTACCGGTCGAAGACGAGGTTACGCTGGCTTCGATGGTGCCGCGCTCGGCGAAGAAGGACACGGGCGTCGGCAACCCGACGAGGTTCGAGAAGCGGTCAGCCAACTGCGCGCTGCAAGTCATGGTCAGCGGGCGTGTCGGTGGCATCGGACCCGGGTTCGTCAGAGCTCCCAGATTCTTCCGGCTGCAGTCGAACACGAATCCGCGGAACGATGGCTTTCCGCCGGTGATGGTGATGCTGAAGACGGCCTTCAGGGTCGTCGATACGACCGTCGCTTCCACGGCCACCGTACCGACGTCGTTGCCAGATTGGAGATTGCTGATAGCCAGTCCTTGCGCGTTGGACCGGGCAGTCGGCGTCACCGTCACCCCTGCCGGACTTCCGGCCCCGACCGCGAAGGAGACATCTACGTTTCCAACGGGCTGGCTCGCGGCGTCTCGGACGATGAAGACGACCGGCGTCGTGGTGTCTCGGCCACCCGCCAGGGTGCCCAGCGTCTTCTTGACGGTGGGATTGGTGGTGTCAGGCACGATGCTCGCGACATTGAGCATGTAGATCCCGACGGTGCCGACTCCGCTGATGGTCGAGGCGCGAACGGTAGCCAGGCCCCCGTCGGCGTCGGCTGCGTACAGCGTCACTCCGACGACGCCGGCATCGTTGGTGGTCGCCGAGGTAGTCAGCGTGCCGGCCGTATTGGCGAATGAGCCGATGTTGGTCTCCAGCGCCACGGCCACGTTCGGGGCGGGCACCCCTCCGTCGGTCACCGTCACGGTGGCGCCGATGGCGGTGCTGTCGCCGGTGCCCACGATGAGCGCGGCCTTCGGCGAGCTCATGGTGACGGTGTAGTACCCCGCGTCGCCGCCGATGATGGTGCTTCCGCCGTCCGTTCCCGCGTCGGTGCCCGAATCAATCGCCGTGGGACCGGTGACGGTCACGTTCGACGTGCCGCTGATCAGCCCCGACTTCGGAGCGGTCCACTCCGCGGTGACCCTCACCACCCCCGAGCAGTTGGAATCGGCCGTCAGTTCGCAGCTAAAAGAGGTCGAAGCGGTCCCCGCAACGTCGAGCGGGAGAGTCACCGCCGTGGTCAGGCTGCCGGCGGTACTGATGACCTTCACGCTGCCCGAGCCCGGCTTGCCGGCCTCGTCCGTGGCCGTCACGGTAATCGTCGATTCCTCGCCCGCGTTGTCGATCTTGTTCGGCTTCGCCGAGACGAACACCGAGGCAGAGCCCGATGGCGCGGGAGTGCAAGCCATGACGGACAGCGTGACCGCGGCGGCGACGACTCCCCAGACTCGATTCCGAAACATGCGACCCCCTCGAGGGAACCCGGCGAAAACGGCACATTCTGGACCGCTCACCACGGAGGGTCAATTCAGCGTTCTTCAGAGCCAGGAAGCCGACGGGCTGCAGTGGCTCTTGCCCCTGATAAGCTGCCGCGGTTGGGCAGTCTCCGGGTGCGCCGATGCCACAGTCTAGAGGGCTCCTCCGTCTGGCCGCGCTCTGCGGAATGGGCGCCCTGGTATCGGCGGGGGGCGGTGGCGCGAAGGGGGAAGCGGGGCTCGTCCAATGGAATGGGGCGTCGGGGTTTTCTCCGCTCGCGCTACCACTTCCGCTTCCCGCCACCCCTGGAGATACGCTCATCGTCACGACCACCGCCGACGCTCCGTGCGCGGTCGGCGACAACCTCGGAACCGACTACAAACCTGTCGCGGTGGACCCGCTACGAGGCGTCGGATCTCTTTCGAACGCCCAAGGCAACATCTGGTTCGGGAACGTCGCCGACGCAGCCCAGGGGCAGGTCGAGGTCTTCTTGGACTGCAACCCTTCGGGCGGCAGCGCCCAACTCGTCGTCCTCGAGTACTCTGGCCTCGACCCGACCAGCACCCTCGA
>JAHFDQ010000170.1 GCA_023248915.1 Archangiaceae bacterium
GTCTTCGAGGACGGTGCTTCGGATTTCGGAGATTGGCGCCGCCGGCGACCACCGCTGCAGCGCCGAGAGCAGTCGCCGCGTCTCGGGGGGAAGGGTGTCGTCGATGTAGCTGAGCACCTGCCCCATCTTCATGGCGACGCCCTTGAGCTCGCCGAGAGACAGGACCAGCTTCTCGACCGCCCCCACGTCGAGCCCGGCCACGCCGCCGCCGTGTCCCACCGTCGAGGCCGCCGCCCTGAGCGCCGCGCCGGCCGTGCGCCGCAGCCGCCCCAAGGGCGAGGTCGGCACCGGTGCGGTGCTCTGGGCCAGCCTTGCGATCAACTCCACGAGGCGCAGGTCGTCGTTGGCCACCGCGCCTTATGAAGGCAACCCGCGCCGAATCGCAAGCGGGTAGGGGAGCCGCGGTGGCCTGGGCGAGGCGCCGCCCTCAGCGATGCGCGTGCCCCGCCCAACCCAAGGCGCGCTGAACGTCGTCGACGAGCTCGTCCGGGCGTTCCTTCAGCGCTTGGTAGGTGAAGTGCAGCACCCGGTACCCGCGACTGGTGAGGGCGTTGCGGCGCTCGGCGTCTTTCTCGAAAGCAATCGGATCGGAGTGAGTCGCGTAACCGTCCGCCTCGATAACCACCTTCGGTTCCGGGTAGAGGAAGTCGAGGCGCCGCAGCCGGCTCCGTACGAAGACCGGGCGCTGCTTCGTGGGGAGCGGCACTCCGGCTTCCTCGAGGAGGTCGAAGACTAGCGCCTCGAGCTCGCTCTCGGTCGGCGCTTCCCCGCCCAGGTAGTTCTCGAGCAGCTCGCGTAGCGCGCTTACGCCGCGCCCCGAGCCGGCCCGCGCGAGCGCGGCTCCGAGCCGGTCGAGCGACGTGAGCTTGCGGCGAAGACACTCGTCGACCGCCGAGCGGACCGTCGAGGGGTCCGCCACCGCGCACAGGTCCACCAGGGTGCGGGTGGGCGTCGTGACCGGAAGGCCAAGCACCGAACCGAAGTCGCCCGACCGCAGCCAGCGTACCCGGTGCACCGTCAGCGGGCCGCTCGCACGCAAGTCGCGGGTCGTCGAAACCTCGACAGGTCCTTCCGGGAAGCGGGCCAGCTTCCACAGCGCTGCCGCCGCCCGATGGGAAGCCGCGACCGTCGGGCCGGCCCAAAGGCAGGCCGCCTTCAACTGCTGGTGCCAGGTGTGAGGAGAACCCTCGACCCGGTACACGCTCGGCAGCGCCACCCGCCATCGGCTGATGTGCAGGCACCACTCGAGCGCGTTCACGGAGAGGCCGTGCCCGAGCGCCTGCTCGCGACGCAAGAGCCCGTATTGCCTCTCGGCGAGGCGAAGGCATGTCTGCTCTGCGCTCTCGTTCGACCCGTCCACGCCGCCCCCCGACCACATGAAACCGCAGAGGGCTGACATCGAGTGGGGATTTGACGGGGTCTTATCCGGTCATTTCCCCACTCGATTTGGAAAGTCGGGGTCGGCTACCCCGGTTCGCCGCGGAGCAGCCGCCGCGAGTCGGAGTCGAGCGAGCGGACCGGGCAGGGGCGGTAGTGGCCGTGCACCTCGGTGCCGCAGGCGTCGCACCGAAGCCGTGCGATCTCGACGCGGCCGCCGGGTCAGCTCGGATAGGCCGGCAACGTCAGGAGCCTGCTGTCTTCGCGAGGTCCACCCACGGCCTGCAGGTAGAGCGTTTGGAACTCGTCCCCGGCGAAGCCGAAGAGCCGGTGAGCTTCGTCATCGTGGAAGCAGCCGATTCCGGTCGCGCGGAACCCCGCGGCCTCGGCTTCCAGGTACAGGGCGTGGCCGAGAAGCCCCGCCTCCCAGAAGAGGCGGCGGTACCATGACGGGTGCTGGGTGACGGGGCCGCGAAAGTCCGCGACGAACGCGGCGGTGAAGGCTCCGTCGGCGGCGATGGCTTGGCCGCAGGCGATGTCTTCCGCCTCGCCGCGCAGGTCGAGAGGGAGCAGGAGTCGGAGGCGCAGGTGCGCAGGGCAGCCTTCGACGGGCTGCCAGATGAGCTCGTCGCGACCGCGCGCGTGAAGGCGCCGCTCGATGTCGTCCGTTCCCGGGAGCGCGTAGAGTCCCATCGGGAGCCCCTTCACCCGATGCACGAAGAATAACGGGTGAACGCGCGGTTCCCACGGCAGCGCGTCGCGAGGGGGGATTCCAGCGCGGGGGAGCAGCGCCTCGAGCATCGCGAAGAACTGCGCCTGCGGAATCCGGGTCTGCGCGTCGAAGGCGACGGCGCTCCGGCGGCTCCGAATCACGGAGTCCGCGGAGAGCCAGGCCGGGCCGAGTGCGATGGGCCGCGCTTCACACCCAGCGCCCCGAACCGTCTGGGGTGCGGCCGCGCGCTCGGTGGAGGACGGGCACGCTGCCGTCGGCTGGAGGGGTCCGGATTCTCCGGCCTGGCTGGCGACTGCCGGTGGGAACTGCACCGACTCTCCGGCCAGGTCGGCGGCCGTCGGCCGGCGCGGCTCGGACCCGGCGCTCGGGTCGGCGGCAGTCGGCCGGCGCGGCTCGGACCTGGCGCTCGGGTCGGCGGCCATCGGCCGGCGCGGCTCGGACGCTGTGCTCGGGTCGGCGGCCGTCGGCGGGAGCCGCGGAGCCTGCCAGGTCGGCTCGGACGTCCCCGGTTTGGCCGCGGCAGCGACGACCGCGTCGATGTCGTCCCACCGGGTGTGCGCGGTGCCGGGCGAATCGGCGCGCCCGGTCCAGCTCGCTCCGACGAGGCAGGCGAGCAGCGGATCGAGCTCGACGTCGCGCAGCTCGGTGCCGACCCACAGCAAGGCCCCGGGCTGCTCGCGTTCGACGCCATCGAAGTCGGGGGCGCGCCCGAGCCCCAGGAGCCGCGACACGTCGTCGTCGCTCGCGCCCGCGACCACCGTCGCTCGCCAGCCGAGCGTCGCGGCCGCGTAGCGCACGGCGGCGATGGCGTGGCCCAGGTCGAGCTGCGAATACCGAAAGGCGCGCACACCGTACTTCCAGGCCTCGCGCCAGTGAATCGAGGTGAGCCCGATGAAGGCTCCGCCCGCCGGAAACGCGCGCGCCCAGGGCTCGCTCGGCGGCGACGCCCGGCGCTCGAGCGCGTGAACCCGCGCCTCGTAGTGGTGCACGCCGGCCTCGACGCCTGGGAGCGCGGGGCACGCCAGGTAGGCCTCGGTGGGGTGCAGGTTTCCACTCGACGGGTTGCACCGGAGCGCCCACCTCGACGCTCCCAACTGTTTCCAGGCCGAGACGGCGAAGGACAGCTCGAACAGCCGCGCGATGCCGGCGAGGTCGAGCGTCCGCGGCGCCGCTGGGCTGCCGCGCCCGAGCTCTGCGAACGAAGGCGACGGCTCGCCCGAGGATAGTGGTAGCGCCAGCGACGGGGCGCCCCGGAAGCTGCGAAAGGGGTTCGGCTGCGTCTTCCAGTCGAGGTAGCCGGGCCCGGGCGCGTAGGCGGGGGGCGTGTGCTTGCTCAGCAGGTGGTACTGCAGCACGGATTCGAGGTGAGACCGGGACACGGCGGCGGGGACGTAGCACCCGGAAGGCTGGCGCGCACGGGGCACGCGTATCTCCCCCTGCGTTTGTCGGTGCTCAGGCTGAGAGAGGTCCTGCGCAGTGGGAGGCTCCGATGCCCGCGAAATCACGACCCGGCCCCTCGCGAAGCCGGGCGGCCGGGCGGGCACGGCCCCTGCTACGGGCCCCCCCATGCGCGACGTTCCGATAGTGACGGGTGCGGTTGCGTTGTTGGTCGGCTTGGCGGCGAGCGCAGAAGCAGTGGCCTTCCACCCCGGGCCTTCCGCGGTTCTCCCGCCGGCGTCGGCGCGTCTGACGCCTCCCTCTCCTCCGCCGCTCGTCGGAGTCGAAGACGACTCGGATAGCGCCCGGGTGGTTCGGTACCCCGACGGCCGCGTGTGCATCGAGACCCTCGAAGCCCAGGGTCGCCTCGCCCAGGAATGCCGGGCCGCCGGGCACGGGTGGAACCACTCCGGCAGCGCCGAGTCCGAGGCGGTCGAGCCGGTGCTCGCGCCACCGACCGCGGAGGTCGGCGCTCCGCCAGGCCGCGAGCCCGAAGAGGCCGCTCTCCCGGAGGTGGTGTTCGAGCCCGAGCATTCACTCTCGAGGCGGCGTCTGTCGGACGACCCGCCCCGCATCGGTCCGGTCGGCAGCCTGGTGGTGTCTTCGAACCTCGACCAGCCGGACTTCGGGCTGACGGCGCGCGCCGGAGTCCGGGTCGCCCTGAGCGAGGTCGCTCTGGGCGGGGGCGCGGTCCCCTCGGCGGCCTTCCTCGCGAGCTTCGACATCAGCCCGCGGTTCGCCGCCTTGTCGGCCGTCGCGAGGCTCGAGGTGCTCTCGATGACCGACATTCCGGTGCTCATTCCGACCGCGTACGCGTATGCGTTCGCCAGCGGCGGAGTGACGGTCGATTCGGGCTCGTCGGTGGCAGGCGGCATCGGTCGCTTCGGCATCGGGGGCGGCTGGAACGCGCTGGCCGGGTGGCGCTCGGAGGAAGGCTGGCGCGGCACGTCCTTCGGGGGCGGCGAAGGCGTCGCCGGGCTGGTGATGGGCGCGATCGTCGCGGTGGTGCTCTTCGGCAACGTCGAGCTGTACTACCAGGTCGACGCGGTCGACTCGAAGGTGTCCGGAGGTCCCCGGTTCGGGGTCGGCTTCGGCGTGTGAGCGCCGGCCTCGTTTGACTGACCTGGGACCGTTCGGTACAAGCCGGGCCCATGGCACGCGCCGAAATCACCGACCTCTACCGCATCGACGACCTGCTCTCGGACGAGGAGAAGGCGGCCCGGAACGTGGTCGCCGACTTCGTCGACCGCGAGTACCTGAAGGTAGTCGGCAAGGCCTTCCGCAACGGCACCTTCCCGATGGAGGTGGTCCCCAAGCTGGCCGAGATGGGCGTCTTCGGCACCAACCTCGAGGGCTACGGCTGCGCGGGCATGAACAACGTCACCTACGGGCTCATCTGCCAAGAGCTCGAGCGCGGCGACTCGGGGCTGAGGTCGTTCGCCTCGGTGCAGAGCTCGCTGGTGATGTACCCCATCCTCACCTTCGGCAACGAAGAGCAGAAGGAACGCTTCCTACCCGGCATGGCCAAGGGAAAAATCATCGGCTGCTTCGGCCTGACCGAGCCCGACTTCGGTTCGGACCCGGGCGGCATGCGCACCCGCGCCAAGAAGGACGGCGACGGCTACGTGCTGAACGGCTCGAAGATGTGGATTACCAACGGCAGCATCGCCGACGTCGCGCTGGTTTGGGCCAAGGTCGACAACGGCGGCGCCGAGTCGATTCGCGGCTTCCTGGTCGAGAAGGGCATGCCCGGGTACCGGGCCACCGACATCCACGGGAAGTTCTCGCTGCGCGCCTCGTACACGTCCGAGCTGTCGTTCGAGGACGTTCGCGTGCCCGCGCGCAACGTGCTGCCCGGGGTCGAGGGGCTGAAGGGGCCGCTGTCGTGCCTGAACCACGCGCGCTTCGGCATCGCGTTCGGCGTCACCGGCGCGGCCATCGCCTGTTTCGAGGGAGCGCGCGAGTACGCCCTGTCCCGCGTCCAGTTCGGCAAGCCCATCGCCGGCTTCCAGCTCACCCAGGAGAAGCTGGCCGACATGCTGCAGGAAATCGTCAAGGCGCAGCTCTTGTCGCTGCGGCTCGGCCGTTTGAAGGACGAAGGCAAGGGCAAGTTGAAGCCAGCCCAGGTGTCGCTGGCCAAGCGAAACAACGTCCGGAGCGCCCTCGAGATCGCCCGCGTCGCCCGGTCCATCTACGGCGCCAACGGCATCACCGACGAGTACCCGCCGGTGCGGCACATGCTGAACCTCGAGTCGGTCTACACCTACGAGGGCACCCACGAGGTGCACACCCTGGTGCTGGGCAAGGCCATCACCGGGCTCGACGCGTTCTCCTGACGCCGATGGCGTACACGCAACGCCTCACCGTCCGCTTCGACGACGTCGACTACGCGCAGATCGTCTATTTCCCCCGGCTGTTCGGCTACTGCCACTGGGCGTTCGAGGACTTCTTCGCCCGCGAGGCGGGGACGTCCTACGCGCAGCTCCTCGGCCAGCGGCGCATCGGCTTTCCCACCGTGCACGCCACCGCCGACTTCCGCCACCCCTTGCGCTTCGGCGACGTCTGCCGCGTGGTGATGGACACGGTGAAGCTGTCGAAGCGCTCGGTGACCAACCGGTTTCGCCTCTTCCTCGGAGAGACGCAGCAGATGTGCACCGAGGTGGAGATTGTCCACGTGGCGCTCGACATCGATCGGTTCAATCCGGTGGACATTCCGGAGGACGTGCGGGTCGCCTTCCAGCGGCACCTGGTCACCGGTAGCTCGACGTAGGGCCCGCGCCCGTCAGGGCTTGGGCGCGCGCCGGACGGCGATGAAAAGGGCGGCGTCGGGCTCTGTCGCCGGTTTGGCAGCCTCGCGGGCCGCGGGCGCCGGGGCGTCCGTGGGGGCCGCGACCATCTCGGACCTCTCGGCAGTCACGGTCGCCCCGCCGGGCTGAGGAGCGTCGCGGGCTGCCTCGGACGCGTCGGACGTCTCGGCGCTCTCAGGGGTCGAGCCGTCCTGGAACCGGCGCAGCTCGTCCTCGGTCAGGAAGCCCACCGCCGCTCCCGCCTTCGCGTAGAAGCGCACCGCCCTCGGGAACAGCTCGAGCATGCGCTCGGCCGCCTCGGGTGGCACCAGGGTGTGCTCTATCTGCGCCGGTTCCTGCCGCTCGACCACGGCCAACTGCCCCGACTCGAGAGCCGCGGCCTGCGCCTCGGACAGCTCGAGCCGGCGCAGCTTCCCCTTGCGCGTCACGAAGTGGAACGGGTGGGCGCCCACCTCGAACGGCACCTCGGTCAGGAGCACCACGTCGCGCAGCTTCTCGTCGAGTTCGCGCTGCTTCGTCGCTTCCTGACGGTGGTGCGCCTTGCTGCCGGGCAGGAGCGGCAGCGTCGGCACCGGGGGCAGCGGTCGGGTCGGGGCCGCCTCGCGAGGTGGGCGCCGCCGCGGGGCCTCGGGCCTCGCCGCCGCCGCCTGCCTCGCCCGCGCCTCGCGTTCCTCGGCCTCGCGCGACTCTTCCTTCGTCACCAGGCCTGCCTTCAGCAGCTTGTCTCGCAGGTTCTGCATATCGCCGGGTTTCTACCTCGGTACACGCCTGCCGCAAGCACCGCGCTTGCCGGGGGTGCCCGCCGCACGTAACTTCGGCCGCCTCGGTTGTCCGGTGGAGGCGGCTTGAAGGTTCTCGGTCTCGGTGTGCTGGCCCTGGTGGCCTTCGGCTGCGCCGACCCGGTCGACCGCGCGGCGAAGAAGCGCATCTTCTCGCCCGAAGACCCGCCCAAGGCCGTTGCCTCGGCCAGCCAGAAGCTGCCCCCCGAGGACGTGGCCGACAAGCCCGAAGTCGCCCGGCGCGTGCTCGGCATGGGGGCCGCCGAGACGACCGAGCGGCTCGGGCCCCACCGGTACACCGCCACCTCCACCTTCGAGTGGCAGGCCGGCGACAAGCACACCAAGCTCTCCGAGACCCGCACCCTCGAGGCCGGGCCGGGGGGCGTCGCCGGCGACTTCCACGCGGTGCTCGACAACTCGCACGACCAGGGGCTCGACGTCCTGCGCGTCGGCGGCCAGGTGTTCGCCCGGAACCGCTACGGCAAGTACCGCCAGCGGCTGCGCGACCGGGGCATCGCCGAGCGCGAGCGCGAATAGGTGTTCGGCGCGCTCCACGACGTCGACGACCTCTTCCTCGGCCGGATGAAGCTGGCCCCCCAGGGGACGGTCGGCTACGAGAACCGCACCGCCTGGAAATACGAGGTGTCGCTCGGGCCGCCGGCGGCCGCCAAACCCCCGTCGCGACTGCCTCCGCTGGCCGTGCCGAGGCAGGGCTTCGACGACACCACCCTGCGCCGGCAGACCTTCTTCGAGAAGCGGGAACCGAGGTTGTTGCAGGGCGACGTGTGGGTCGACGCGAAGACGTCGGTGGTGCTGAAGAGCCACCTCGACGGCCGCCTGACCGTGGCCGGCCCCTCGGGCGAGGCCAGCCTTCGCCTGACCCTCGACGCGGCGCTGGCCGACATCGGCAAGGACCCGGGGCTGAAGGCCCCCACCGAGTTCCTCCCCGACCAGGACAAGCCGCTCGGCATCGCCGCAGCGCTGGACCGGTTCGGCATCCCCCACGGCGAGAAGCGCGACGCGGGGACGGCCGAAGAAGCGCCCGACGACGAGCCGCAATAGGGCGCCCGCCGACCCGCTTCCCGCGCGGTTCTCCGAGGAAAAACGCCGCTGCAACAGGCAGATAGCAGCCTGTTGGGTCAAAAATTTGACCGACCTCAGTCGCTCCCTACAATCGCGGAAGATTGCGGCTCGGCCGCGTCTGACATGAGCAGGCGTTCAGTATCTCTCGAACGAGGTGACTGAGATGGAGCGCAGGGTCGGCAGCACGACAGTGGCGGTGACGGCTGAGGAGGTTCGGGCGGCGTTCAGGCGGCTGACGACGGCGACGTCCGAAGAAGAGAAGGTCCTGCGCATGCGGTACGGCGTCGGCGGCGAGCCTGAGGGGCCCTTGCCCCGGGCGGCCGGCGGCAACGTCGACCTGGCCGACGAGCTCACGCTCATCGAGATGCAACTGATGCGCGCCTTCCGCGCGCGGGCAGAGGGCAAGGCGGCGGTGGTCGGGCGCATCGGCGCTCCCCGGAACGCGGCGAAGGAGAAAATCGTCCGCGCGCTGCGCAAGAAGCACTAGAGAGGCGCCGTCAGGCGGCCATCACCCGTACCAGGCGGTCTCCGGCGTCGGCCAGCGAGAGCCGGTCTCCCCCGAGTTGTTTGGCCAGCGTCTCGGCGTCGTCGCGCTGGCCCCTCGCGAACAGGCCCTTCAGGTAGGTGCCGGTGGCGGGGTTTCGCCAGAAGTCCTCGTTGTAGCGCCCGCATAGAAAAGCGTGCAGCCGGGCCTCGAGCGCCCAGGCTCGCAGGTAGCGGGTCGCCGAGAGCTGGGCGTCTACGTCGAAGAGGTAGTAGCCGCGGTGCACGCCGACGAAGAGGGCGCGCGACAGGCGCTCTTCGTACTCTTCGGCCATCGGCCGTTCCGGGCCGCGCTCGTAGAGTGCGAGCTCGTAGCCGAGCTTCACCGCGTAGCGCCTGAGCAGCACCAGGTTGTTGAACGCCGACAGCCGCGCCACTTCGCGGGCCGTGGGCTGGGGCAGCTTCAGGTAGCGACGGTGCCAGTCTTCGTCGAGCAACAGGTGGTCGAAGAGGTAGCCGTAGCCCTCGGTGACCGACAGGTCTCCCAGGCGGCGCTCTTCGACCGGGGCGGTTCGCGCGACGTGGGCCAACTGCTGGGCGTGCCCGTACTCGTGCAGGAGCGCATAGAAGTCGTCGAGCCCGCCGCCGGGACGCACCACCAGCCGCACGTCGTCGGGCACCTTCAGGTCGGCGACGAAGGCGCGCCCCGTCTTGCCCGGCCGGTCCTCGGTGTCGAGCAGGATGCGGCCCTCGGCGTTGGGCGGCAGCCCCATGTCGGTCAGGCACCGGACGATGGCCGGCAGGGCGTCTTCGCGGCGGAAGTGGCCCGCCATCCACGGGGCGGTCGCCGCGTGCTGCAAGTCATGCCGGCGCGCCGTCCCCGGCTTCAGGCCCGGGTCCACCTTCTTCAGCACGTACGCCAGCATGTCCCGGTAGGCGTCTTCGGTGGCGGCGAGCACCTTCGCGCCCTCGGCGGCCAGCGCGTCGGACGAGCAGCCCCCGACCGCGTCGCGCAGCGCCTGGTAGGACGGGTAGCCGAGCGCCCCCGCGGTTCGGGCGGCCGCTTCGCGGCGGCGGGAATAGGGGCCCTGGTTCTCCCAGAGCAGCTCGCCGGTGCTGCGCTCGAGCGCGTCGCGGGCGTCCCGGTGGGCCTCGCGCGGCAGGCGCGCCAACGCCTCGCGGAACGGGAGCGGGTCGGGCTTGACCGGCACCACCGCGCTGGCCTCGAGCGCGGCCACTTCCTCGGTGGCGGCGCCGGCGATGGCGTCTTCGACCTGGCCGGCGAGGAACTCGAGCAAGAGGCGGCAGCGGTTGCGTTCGCGCTCGTCTGTGCGCGGGTCGTCGGCCGCGGCCCGCACCTGGAGGAAGGTCTCGGGGCGGGTGAGCTCGGGGAAGGCCGCGTAGAGCTTCGCGACGGGCAGGTCGGCGGTGAGCCCGGCGCCGTACCGGTAGTGGAGGTTCGCCAGCTCGTACAGGAACGAGTCGAGGCGCTTGGTGAGCGCGTTGATGGACATCTCGACCATGAAGCTATGAGGCGCGACGGCGATGAATTAGTCAACTGGGCAGAAGATGAAGCGTCGCTCTATACGGGTGTCGAAAGAGCAGGCGGGCGAACGGCTCGGCGCGCTGCTGGCCGGCGCGCTCGGGCTTTCCCGGTCGGACGCCGAGCGCCTGGTGGCGGGAGGAGCCGCCTACGTCGAGGGCCGTCGCTGCAGGCGGCCTGCGCAGGCGCTGTCCGCCGGCCAGACGGTGACGGTGGTGCTCGAGGAAGCGGGACGGTCGGCCCTCGCCGCTCCGCCCACGGCCCTGCCGTTGGCGGTGCTGTTCGAGGATGAACAGCTCATCGCGGTGGACAAGCCGGCCGGGGTGTCTGCGCAGCCCACTCCGGCCCATACCGGAGCCAGCCTGGCCGACCAGGTTT
>JAHFDQ010000570.1 GCA_023248915.1 Archangiaceae bacterium
CTGCTCAACTACGCCTACGTCGTGGTGAGGACGCGCCACCCGGAGTGGCTCTAGGTGAACCACTCCAAGGCCCGAACCCCGTTCAAGTCGAGCGGAGTCGAGACCCCTCGACGGGCTCGGGGTGAGCGGAAGGTGGTCCGCTAGACCCGTGTTCCCCCTCTGGCTCGTCGCCGCCGGCTACCTCTCGGGTTCGGTGCCCTTCGGCGTCCTGTTGACCCGGTGGTTCGGCCGCACCGACCCGCGCACCGCGGGCAGCGGCAACATCGGCGCCACCAACGTCGCGCGGGTGGCCGGCAAGAAGCTGGGGATTGCCGTGCTGCTGCTCGACGCGGCCAAAGGGGCGTTACCGGTGTCGCTGGCGCTCCGCCTCTACCCTGAAGCTCCGTGGGTCCACGCGGCGGTGGGGCTGGCCGCGTTCCTCGGCCACGTCTTCCCCGTCTGGCTGCGCTTTCGCGGGGGCAAGGGGGTGGCGACCGCGCTGGGCTTGATGGCCGTGCTCGCGCCACTGCCGACGCTGGCCGGAGCCGCCGTCTTCGTGGCGCTGGCGGCGGCGCTCCGGGTGGTCGCGCTCGGCTCGCTGGGAGGCGGCGCTGCGGTGACGGCCGCCTGTTTCCTCTTGGGCCGGCCGATGGAGACCTGCGTGTTATCCGCCGCGCTGCTGGTCCTGATGGTCTTCACCCACCGGGGCAACCTCTCCCGAATCTGGAAGCACCTCGAGCCGAAGCTGTGACTCAGCCCGGCCGCGCCGGGTAGCCGAGCAGCTCGCACTCGATGGGGCCGTTCCACAGCTTCCGGCGGCTGAGGGGGCGCGCGTGGAAGGCGCTCTCGAAGGCGGTATTGCCGGACACCACGGCCATGCGCCAGCCGGCGTACGTCGCCAGGTGCTCGCCGAGCTTGAAGTAGAAGGCCTTCATGCCCTTCTGGCCGCCGGCCTTCATCCGGTCGCCGTACGGGGGGTTGGTGACCAACAGGCCCGGCGCGGGCGGCGGCGGAGCCGTCAGGGCGTCTCCCGGCTCGAGGCTGATGGAAGGAGCCAGGCCGGCGGTCTCGATGTTCTTCCGGGCCGCGGCGACCGCGTCCTCGTCGCGGTCGAGGCCGGTGATGGGGAAGGGGGCGGGGCGCTTCAGCTTCCGGGCGTCGGCCTTCAGGTCGGCGAGAATCTCTTTCGCCTGGGCCCCCAGGTGCGGCCAGCCCTCGACTCCAAAATGGCGCGACATGCCGGGGGCCCTTCGGGTGGCGATGAAGGCCCCCTCGATGAGCAGCGTCCCCGAGCCGCACATCGGGTCGAACAGCGGCTCTTCGCCGACGTAGCCCGCGGCGGCGAGCACGGCGGCGGCGAGTGTTTCCTTCAGCGGAGCGACGGTGGGCACCGCCCGGTACCCGCGCCGGTAGAGCGGCTCTCCGCACAGGTCGAGCGACAGGGACAGCGCCTCGCCCGCCAGGTGCGCCACCACCCGCACCGCCGGGTGGCGCGAGTCGACGTCGGGTCGGGCCCCCAGCTTCGCGCGCAGCCGGTCGGCGATGGCGTCCTTCACCTTCAGGGCGACGAAGCCCGAGTGACGGTGCTCGGAGTCCTTCAACGTCGCGTCGACGGCGAAGGTCGACTCGGCGGTCAGGTGCTCTTCCCACGGCACGTCGGCGGCTGCCTCGTACAGCCCCTCGGCGCCGTGGACGGTCGCCTCGGAGAGCGGGTAGAGCACCCGCATGGCGATGCGCGTCCACAGGCAGGCCCGCAGCGCTTCGATGGGGTTGGCGAAGAAGCGCACGCCGCCGCGGTCCTGGCGCACCTTGCCGATGCCCAGCGCCGTCAATTCGGCGGCGAGCAGGTCTTCGGTGCCACGGGCGGCGGTGGCGTAGAGGGGTAGGCGCTGGGCCACCGCGTCACGCTAGCAAACGCGCACCGTCCGCGAGAGCTCGCGACGCGGAACTCGCCTCGACGCGCTACATCGACGCGCCGGCGCCGGGCATCTCGCCCACCGGGCGGATGAGCACCTCGCGGGGCTTGGCGCCGTCGGCCGCGCCCACCACGCCGTCGCGCTCCATGCGTTCAATCATGCGCGCGGCGCGGTTGTACCCGATGCGCATCTTCCGCTGGAGCATCGAGATGGACACGGTGCGCATGTCGCTCACCACGGCCAGGGCCTGGTCGTAGAGCTCGTCCGACAGCTCGTCGTCCTCGCCGCCCGACTCCACGTCCTCGTCGCGCGGCTTCAAGATGGACTCGTCGAAGACCGGCTTGCCCTGGGCCTTCAGGTGGTCCACCGCGCGCTTGATCTCGACCTCCGAGACGAAGGCGCCGTGCACGCGCTGCAGGTGGGCGCTGGTCGGCGGCATGATGAGCATGTCGCCCATGCCCAAGAGCGCCTCGGCGCCGATGGTGCCGATGATTGTCATCGAGTCGGGCTTGCTGCGCAGCATGAAGGTGATGCGGGTGGGGAAGTTCGCCTTGATGACGCCGGTCACCACGTCGGTGGACGGGCGCTGGGTGGCGACCATCAGGTGAATGCCGGCGGCGCGCGCCATCTGGGCCAGCCGGGCGATGTAGGTCTCGACCTCGCGCGAGGCGACCATCATCAGGTCGGCCAATTCGTCGATGATGACGACGATGTAGGGCAGCTTCTTCCGGTCCTTCTTCTCGTCGTCGGCGGTGGGCGGTTCGGCCGAGGCGGCGGCCAGCGCGGCCGACTCGTCCTCGGACAGCGCTTCCGCGTCGACCCGAATCTCCGCTTCCGCTTCCTTGGCCTTCACCTCGGCCTCGGGCGACACCTTCACCTCTTCGCGGATTTCGGCCGGTTCGTCCTTGGGGGCGGCCACGCCGACGGTGGCGGCGGCCGCGGTCCGCTTCCTTGCCAGCGCTTCCTCTTCGCTCTCGTCGTCGCCCACGTCGACGATCAGCATCTTCCGCTTCTTCTCGGGAGCGGGCGCCGGCGCCGCGAGCTTGCCCTCGACCACCGCTTCCTTGGGCTTCTTCTTCGACTTCGCCTCGGCCTGTTCGGTCTCGACCTGCTTGTTGTAGTTCGAGATGTGGCGGACGCCGGCCTCGGACAGCAGGTGGTAGCGCCGTTCCATCTCTTCGACCGCCCAGCGCAGGGCCAGGGCGGCCTTTTTCGGGTCGGTCACCACCGGCAAGAGCAGGTGGGGAATGCCCTCGTACACCGACAGCTCGAGCATCTTCGGGTCCACCATGATGAAGCGGACTTCCTCCGGCGTGCTCTTCAGGAGGATGGACATGATCATCGAGTTGACCGCCACCGACTTGCCCGACCCGGTGGTGCCGGCGATGAGCAGGTGCGGCGCCTTGGCCAGGTCGAGCACGTAGGGCATGCCCTCGATGTCCTTGCCCAGGCACATGGTCAGCCGCGACGCCGACTTGGTGAAGGCGTCCTGTTCGGCGATTTCCTTTAGGTAAACCGTCTCGCGGTCCTTGTTCGGCACCTCGATGCCGACCACGCCCTTGCCGGGAATGGGCGCGACGATGCGCACCCGCATCGCTTCCATCGCCATCGCCAGGTCGTCGGCGAGCGAGGCGATCTTCGAAATCTTGATGCCGGGCCCGGGGAGGAACTCGTACATCGTGACCACCGGCCCGGGCCGAATCTCCACCACCTCGCCGACGATGCCGAAGTCGGCCAGCTTGGCCCGCAGCTTCTCGGCGGTGGACAGGAAGGCTTCCTTGTCGAGCGCGGTGCGTTCCTTCTTGTCGAACTCGAGCACGTCGAGGGGCGGGGCGTTGAAGCTCTTCCGGTCGCCCACGAATTCGAACTGTTCCTGGGGCCGCTTCTTGGTGGGGGCGGGAGGCGCCTTGGGCTCGACGATGAC
>JAHFDQ010000171.1:0-3973 GCA_023248915.1 Archangiaceae bacterium
CCGACCCTGGCGGCCTTCGTCTGCACCGAGGTCGCGCGCGGCCTGTCGTACGCGCACCGGGTGACGGACCGCGGCCAGCCGCTGAAGCTCGTGCACCGCGACGTCACGCCACACAACGTGCTCATCTCGTTCGACGGCGCAGTGAAGCTCACCGACTTCGGCATCGCCAAGGCCGCCGGCCAGCGGATGACGTCGCCGGGGATGCTGAAGGGGAAGTTCGCGTACATGTCGCCCGAGCAGGCGCGGGGCGACGAGGTCGACGGTCGAAGCGACCTGTTCTCGCTCGGAATCGTGCTCTGGGAACTCGTCACCGGCGGCCGCCTGTTCGAGGGGGACAGCGACGTCTCCGTGCTGAAGGCCGTGCAGCAGTCGGTGATTCCGCCGCCGGCTCGGCTGAACCCCGACGTGTCCCAGGCGCTCGACGCCATCGTGATGAAGGCGCTTTCGCGCAACCTCGCCGAACGCTACCAGACGGCGCAGGAGCTCGAGCGCGCCCTCGCGCAGCACGTGCTCACCGTCGCCGAGTCCGTCGACGACACCGACCTGCCGGCCTATCTCGCGGCGCTCTTCCCCGAGGACGCCGCGGGGCCCGGCACGACGCACCCGGGCCAAGCCTCGGCCGGGGGCGCGGCCGTCCCTCGGGCTTCTCCGCAAGACCCTACCCGGGCCGACCGCGTCGATTCGCCCGAACCACGCCCGGTCTTGTCTCCCGACGAAGACCCCGACGGGTTGACCTACATCAGCGATCGAAACGCGGCGGGGAAGGGGAGTGGGCTCCAGGCCGCCCAGACGCCCGAGGTTGCTCTGGCGGCTGACGCGACCGTGGCGCCCGGCCTCGGGGCGAGCGCCGGCGACGCCGTCATCCCAGCGAAGACGGTTGGGGACGGCGCCGCCCAGGGCGGCCCCAAGCCGCGCCGTGGGGTGCTCCGTGTCGCCCTGGGGGCCGCGCTCGGAGCGGCAGTGTTCGCCGCTGGCGCCGCGGTCGTAATCGGCCTGGCGGCCGCGCCGCGCCCGGCCGACAGCAGTGCGGGGCAGGCGACCACACCGATGGCGGCCACGACACCTGCCGGGCACAGCGAAGCCGGTTCGCCCCTCGCTCCGGGCGCAACGGGTGGTGCCATGCCCGCCACGAGCGGCGACCTCGCTCCGATTTCCCGGCCGGCAGAGCCGAGCCCGAGCGAGCTTCCCGCTGCCGAACCACCGGGTATCGCGTCGGCGCCGGGCGACGGAGTGCATTCGAAGACCGGTCCCGCGCCGGTAGGCCGCGGTCCGTCGACTCCGGCTGGGTCTTCGGGGACGTTGGTGGTTCGCGCGACGCCCTGGGCCACGCTCTTCGTCGACGGCAAGCCCTACGGCGAGATCGACGGCTCCCGGCGGCGAATTCCCCTCGTGGCGGGGCCGCACACCGTCCTCTTCCAGCACCCGAGCCGGACGCGCAGCTTCGCGATCACCGTCGAGGCCGGCCAGGAACTCCAGCGCGACTTCAGCGCTACCCGCTGACGTTACTGTCCTGACTTTGGACACCACGAAGGCGCACTGACCGCGATCTGGGCGGCGCCGCCCCTGCCTGTCGCGCTTTGAACCAGAGATTTGATCACGACTGACCGATTTCGCGCTTGACATCTCTATTCAGTATCTAGTACTAAGTATCGCGTATTCAGTCGTAGATATTGAAAGGAAGTCCGTGGAGCTCTTAGGGCCGGAAGAGATCGAACGGATCGAGAAGGAATTCCCGGCGGGGCTACCGTCGCGGGCGATTCTCGAGATCTTCAGGCCGCACGGTGTGCGGCTGTCCGAGGCCACCTTCCGCAAGTACGTGCAGGCCGGGCTCTTGCCGCGCAGCCGGCGGGTCGGCCACAAGGGCAAGCACCGCGGCAGCCAGGGCGTCTACCCGGTCGAGTCGGTGCGGCGCATCAACGCGATCAAGAAGATGATGGCCGAGGGGCTGACCCTCGAGGACATCGGCCGCTCGTTCGTCTTCTACAAGAACCAGATCGACGCCGTCGACCGCGGGCTGACCGACGTGCTCGAAGGCTTCGCGGAGGACCTGGCCGGGCGCCCGTTCGGCGACCGGGCCAAGCGTGAGCTCTTCGCCCGGCTCGACCAGCTGCGCGAGCGGTCGGCCGAGCTGGTGCGTGACGTGGCGAACCTGGGCAGCGCTGTCACCGCCCACAGACCTGACGAAGAACCCGAAAACAGGCTCGGCGCCTAGGCGCCGGGTCCACAAAGGAGGGGCGATGAACGAGGCAAAGGAAGAGGTTCCGCTGCTCAAAGCCAACGAGGACGGGGCGGACCTTCGCACCCGCTCGAAGACGATGTCCCGGAAGGAGATGGCGCGCGACCTGCGCCGCCGTCGCCTCTCAGGTCAGACCGACCCGGAAGAGGACGAGCTCTTGAAGACCATCGAGAGCGAGCGGCCGAAGACGCGGGCCGACTGCATGAACGGCCCCCGGCCGTGCCTGTTCGTCTCGTGCAAGCACAACCTGTATCTCGACGTGAACCCCGAGACCGGGTCGATCAAGCTGAACTTTCCCGACAAGGAGATCTGGGAACTTCAGTACACCTGCGCCCTCGACGTGGCCGAGAAGGGCGGCATCACCCTCGAAGAGGTGGGTGAGATCATGAACCTGACCCGCGAGCGCATCCGCCAGGTCGAGACCCGCGGGCTGGCGAAGCTGCGCGAAGCGACCGAGGCCGAGCCTCCGGTCAGCGCCCGGAAGGCCCTCTAGCGCTCGTTGACCAAAGGGGGCTCGGTTGGTACATCCGAAGCCCCTTGGCTACCGAACGAAGAAGTCGACCGTTGGCGCTGCTCAGTGTCTCGGACAAGCGCGGGTTGGTGCCGTTCGCCCGCGGCCTTTCGCAGTTGGGCTTCACCCTCTTGTCGACGGGCGGCACGATGGACGCGCTCTCGCGTGAGGGTGTCCCGGTGAAGAAGGTTTCCGAGCACACCGGCAGCCCCGAGATTCTGGGTGGGCGCGTGAAGACGCTGCACCCGAAGATTCACGGCGGCATTCTGGCGAGGCTCGACCGGCCACAAGACCTGGACGAGCTGGTGCGCGAGGGCATCGACCCCATCGCCCTGGTGGTGGTCAACCTGTACCCCTTCCGGCAGACGGTGGCCGCGGGCGGGTCGGACGCCGACACCATCGAGCAGATCGACATCGGCGGGCCGGCGATGGTCCGCTCGGCGGCGAAGAACTCGGCCCACGTTGCGGTGGTGGTCGACCCCGCCGACTACGAGGCGGTGCTCGGCGAATTGACCGACCGGGGCAACGTGAGCGAGGCGACCCGGCGCCGGTTGATGCGCAAGGCATTCGCCCACACCGCGGCTTACGACGCGTCAATCGCCGCGCACTTCGCGGATAAGGCGAAGGAAGCCTTCCCCGCCGAGCTCACCGTCGCCTTCCAGAAGGTGCAAGAGCTTCGCTACGGAGAGAACCCGCACCAGCGGGCCGGCTTCTACCGGGAGTACCGGGCGCCGGCCGAGCCGACGGTCGCCTTCTCGAAGGTGCTGCAGGGCAAAGAGCTGTCGTACAACAACCTGCTCGACCTGGACGCGGCGCTGTCGCTGGCCCTCGAGTTCCCCGAAGCGCCCACGGCGGTCATCATCAAGCACAACACCCCCTGCGGCGTCTGCACCGGCGGGGCGCTCGAGGCGGCCTACCGCAGCGCTCGGGCCTGTGACGAAGTGTCGGCCTTCGGCGGCATCGTGGCGCTGAACCGCGAGGTCGACGACGCCACCGCCCGGGCCCTGTCCGAGACCTTCCTCGAGGCGGTCATCGCGCCGACCTACACCCCGGCGGCGCTGGGAGTGCTCGCGGGGAAGAAGAACCTTCGCCTGCTCGAGGCGGGTGAGGCGCTGGCTTCCCCCACGGCGCACGCCCGGGCCCAGCTCGACGTGCGCAGCGTGTCGGGCGGCGCCCTGGTGATGGACCGCGACTCGGCCGAACCCGCCCAGGACTGGCGGGGGGTG
>JAHFDQ010000171.1:3983-10563 GCA_023248915.1 Archangiaceae bacterium
AAGCGCGCGCCCACCGACGACGAACGCGCGGCCCTGAAGTTCGCCTGGCGCGTCTGCAAGCACGTGAAGAGCAACGCCATCGTCTTCTCGACCCGCGACCGGCTGCTGGCCGCCGGCGGCGGACAGACCAGCCGCGTCGAGTCGGCGAAGATCGCCGCCGCGCGCGGGGGCGAGGCGCTCAGGGGCAGCGCCGTGGCTTCCGACGCCTTCTTCCCGTTTCGCGACGGGCTCGACGTGGTCGCGCGGGCGGGCGCGACCTGCGTGGTGCAGCCCGGCGGTTCGGTCAAGGACGCCGAGCTCATCGCCGCGGCTGACGAGCACGGGCTGGCGATGATGTTCACCGGGGTGCGGCACTTCCGCCACTGACAGAAAGGCCTCATGCGCATCGAGTGCCAGAAATGTTCGGCTGCCTATGCCATCGACGACCGGTTGGTCACGTCGAAGGGGGTGCGGGCGCAGTGCCCGCGGTGCCGGCACCTGCAGCTCGTGAAGCGCGAGGAAGGGAAGGTGGCCCCGTCTCCGGCCCTGGCGATGGTGTCGGGCCTCGGGGGCCAGCCGGCCCCGGTCGAAGCGCCCGGACCGCCGCCGGTCGCCCCGATGCCGGCCGCGCCGCCCAACCGGGTCTCGGCACCACCCGCGCCGAGGCCTTTCGACCTGGACGCGCCGGCACCCACCCTGGGTGGCGGGCCCACCGAGCGGAGCGCGCTCGACGACTTCCTCGAGTCGGCTCCCCCGGCGACGAACCCGTCGATGAAGCGGGTGACACTGCCGCCTCAGGCGGAGGCCGAAGACGCGCCGAGGCCGACCGCGCCGGTGCAGGCGGTGCTCGGCTGCCGCGAGTGCGGCAAGCCGCTGATGGACTCGTTCGACCAGGCGCTCGGGCTGTGCGATTCCTGCCGGGCGAAGGCCTCGCCGCAGCCAGACGAGGCCACCCAGGATTCGTTGCTGCCGGCGCCGGCCGAATCGGCCCGGCACGGGCAGGGGCCGGTGGCCGGCCAAGAGGGCGGGGCCGAACCCGCCTTCGTGGGTAACATCGCGCCGGTGCGCACCACGGACCAGGGTGCCCGAAGGGCGCAGTTGGGGCAGCGAATCGCGATGATCGTCGTCGCGCTCGTAGTCGTCGGCGTCGGTGGAGCCGCGATCGCAAAGAGGACCTGGAACAAGAAAGCGCCGACGCTGGCGGTGCAGACGCACGCCGGCCCCATCGACGACATCATCCGGCGGTGGAAGGTACAGCACACGGACCTGAAGGGCACCTCTGGCCAGCACCTGGCGGCGGGCGAGGCGGCGCTTTCGCTCGATGCGACCGGCGCCTACCTCACCGCCGAGGACGAATTCCAGAAGGCGCTGATGCTCGACCCCAAGAGCGACGTGGCGGTGGCCGGGTACGTGAGGGCCCTCGCGCTCGGGCGCGGCCCCCGGATGGACGATGCGACGTACCAGGAAGCTCTGGGCCTGATCAGCGCTGCCGAGGGGCGATCGGGCGGAGCGCCGAGGGTGCTGATCGCTCACGCCGAGCTCTTGCTCGCGCGCCCCTCGTCGGGCAACGGTTCGGACGCTCGAGCCCTCGCCGAGCGCGCCATCGTCTCGGGTTCCGTCCAGGAGAAGGCCCAGGGGTACTTGGCCGTCGGCCAGTCGTACCTCGGCCAGAACGTGGTCTGGGCCTCCGAGGCGTTCGAGAAAGCGCTGGCACTCGATGCGAAGTTGAAGCGCGGCTACTACTTCCGCGCCCAGGCCTACGCTTCCGAGGGCGACTACCGGAAGGCCATCGAGAGCCTCGAGAAGCGCTTGGCGTTGGAACCCGACCAATGGGAAGCCACCGACTCGCTGGCGCGCTTCTACCTCGAGGTCGGCGAGGTCGACAAGGCGCGTAGGACGTACCAGCGCGCGGTCGACATCAGCTCGACCAGTACCCGCGCGAAGATTTCCCTCGCGATGATCGCCTTCCAGCACCTGGGCAAGGTGCAGGAAGGGATCGATCTCTTGCGCGGGCTCTCTCGCGACCGCGAGAAGTTCGAAGAGCGCGACGTCGTCGACCTCTTGGTGCAGCTGGCCGCCGCCGAACGCCAGCTGGGGCAGGGGGCCGCCGCGCAGCAGGACAGCGCCGACGCGCTCGCCATCGTCGGCAGCAGCCCGGCCGCCCACCTGCAGGCCTTTCTCTTGGCCCTCGACCGGAACCAGGTCGCTCAGGCCAAGACGCACCTGCCTTTCCTGGTCGGCCACCTGGACGACGCGGGCCTGGAAGAGCTGATGAAAGGGCGGCTGCTGTTTTCCGAGGGCAAGTTCGACGAGGCGCGCACGGTGTTGGCTCACGCGAACGAGCTCGACCCCCGCCGGACCGACGCTCTCTTGTTCGCCGGCGCGGCCGCGGCCAGCGCCAAGCGCGACACCGCCGCCTACGAGCTGGTGCTGAGCCGTGGCCTCGTCGCCGACCCGGGCCGGAGCGGCCCCCGCCCGATGATGGCGGAGTTCTACGTCTCGGCGGCCGACGTGATTCAGCCGGCGGTGGGACGCTTCCTTTCGCTCTCGACCGGCGCCGACGACCCGAACCCGGACCTGGCCGAGGGGCTCGTCCAGTTTCACCTGAAGAGCCTCGGCGAAGCGGACAAGCAGCTTTCGCGGGCGGTCGGAATCGACCCGTCCAACGCGCCGGGGCACATGCTGAAGGCGATCATCGCGCTGCAGCACGGCGACAAGGCCGGGGCGCTGAAGGAATCGGGCCGGTCGCTCGAACCCAACCGCGGCTACGCGCTCGGCCACTTCGCCCGCGGCCTGGCCTTCATGGCATCAGGGAAGGACGAGCTGGCCGTGAAGGAAATGCGCGACGCCCTCGCGCAGGACCCGAAGCTGCTCGGCCCCCGGGTGAAGCTGGGCGAGCTGCTGAGGACGCGCAGCCCCGAAGAGGCCAAGAAGATGCTCATCACCGTGGTCGGGCTCGACCCCACCTACCCAGGCGCCAAGCGCGCGCTCTACCTGCTCGGCCGGTGAGGCCCGATGAACGTGCTCGTCCTCGGCTCGGGCGGTCGCGAGCACGCGCTGGTGTGGAAGCTGGCGAAGAGCCCAGAGCGCCCGCGGCTGTTCTGCGCGCCCGGTAATCCCGGCACGGCGGCGCTGGCCGAGAACGTGCCGCTTCTGCCGGGCGACCCGGCCCAGGTGGTGGATTTCGCGCGCACGCACCAGGTCGACCTGGTGGTGGTGGGCCCGGAAGGGCCGCTGATGGCGGGCGTGGCCGACCTGCTGCAAGCCGCGGGAGTGGCAGTGTTTGGGCCGGTGGCTGGCGCGGCGCGGCTCGAGGGCTCGAAGGCGTTCGCCAAGGAAGTCATGAAGGCCGCGGGCGTGCCCACCGCCGACTTTCAGCTCTTCGACACGGCCGCCGCGGCCGAGGCCTACGCCCGGGCGAAGGGGAAGGTGGTGGTCAAGGCCGACGGGCTGGCGGCGGGCAAGGGCGTGGTGGTGGCAGAGGATGCCGTCCAGGCCGTCGCCGGCGTGCGCGAGCTGTTCGCGCTGGGCGAGGCGGGCAAGCGGTTGGTGCTCGAAGAGCTGCTCGAGGGGGAAGAGGTGTCGGTCATCGCCCTGTGCGACGGCGAGCGTTACCTGCTCTTGCCGCCCGCGCAGGACCACAAGCGGGTCTTCGACGGCGATCGCGGCCCCAACACCGGGGGCATGGGCGCCTACGTGCCCGCGCCCTTCCTCGACGAGGAAGGCCTGGCCCAGGTCGGCGAGACGGTGGTGGCCCCGACGCTGCGCGAGCTGGCGCGGCGCGGGCTGCCGTTTCGCGGAGCGCTCTACGCGGGGTTGATGCTCACCCGCGAAGGCCCGCGGGTGCTCGAATTCAACGCCCGCTTCGGAGACCCCGAGACACAGGTGCTGATGCTGCAGCTCGAGGAAGACCTGCTGCCGCTGCTCGATGCCTGCGCCCGGGGCCGGCTCGAGCCCCGGGCATTGAAGGCCCCCAGGGCGGCTTCCTTCGGCGTGGTGCTCGCGGCCGAGGGCTACCCCGCGAAGCCGCGGCTCGGCGACGTCATTCGGGGGCTGGACCGGGCCGGGGCCGACGCGACCGTCTTTCACGCGGGCACGGTGCTCGACCAGGGCGAGTTGAAGACGGCAGGCGGGCGGGTGCTGACCGTCTGCGCGCGCGCGAAGACTCTGGCCGAGGCGCGTGACCAGGCTTACGCCGCCGCGAGCCAGGTACAATTCCGGGGCATGCACCTTCGCCGGGACATCGGGGCGCGGGCGCTTTCGCCCGGGGCCGGCGCCGGGCCGTGAAGCTGCTCGTTCGATACCCGCTGCGCGAGATCGTCGTCCCGCTCGCCGCCTGGGTGTCCTTCCTGTGCCTGCTGCTCCTGGTGATGTCCTTCTTGCGGGGCACCGACGTCCTCCTGGGTTCCGGGGTGACCGCGGCGGACCTGGTCCGGTTCACCCTGTTCCTCACGCCCCACTTCGTGCAGCAGGCGCTGCCCATCGCCTTCCTCCTGGCGGTGTTGCTCGGCATCGGCCGGCTGGCCGAAGACCACGAGGTGGCGGCGATGCAGGCGGTGGGGGTGGGCCCAGTGCGTATCCTGGCCGGGCCGCTCACCGTGGCGGCAGGGCTGGGCGGCCTGATGCTGCTCTTGTCCTTCACCGCCGAGCCGTGGGGCATGCGCGCGGTCGAGCGGGCGGCCAACGAGGTCATCAAGAAGAACCTGGCTGGCGACGTGAAGCCCGGTGTCTTCTACGAAGACCTGACCAACCTCACCCTCTACGCCGAGCGGGTGGACCCGGTCGCGCACCGCTGGACCCACGTGTTGGTCCACGACGACCGCGACCCGGCGACGCCGCTGTTGGTGCTGGCGCGGACCGGCCAGGTGAACGCCGCGGGAGCGAGCGAGGCGCTGAAGCTGGGCCTGGCCGACGGCGACGTGCACCGCGCCGACCGCGAGCAGGCCGAGGCCACCGTCGTCGGCTTCGAGCGGGGCGAGCTGGTGCTGGGGGTGGGCGAGTCGTTCTTCCGCAAGAACAAGTTCAGGTCTCCGAAGGAACAACTGACTCCGTCCGAGCTCTTGCAGCTCGCCGGCGAGGCTCGGGCGAAGGGCGAACCCGACGCGCCGTTCCTGATGACGTTCCACTGGCGGTTCGGGCAGGCGCTGATGCCGCTGGCCTTCGCCCTGATGGGCACGCCCCTGGCGATGAGCCGCCGCCAGGGAGGCCGGGCGCGCGGGTTCGTACTCACCATCGCTGGCTACGTCCTGTACTTCGTCCTGTCGCGGGCCTTCGTCGCGCTGGGCGAGCAGGGCAGGCTGCCGGCGCTCGTGGCCGGGCAGATGCCCAACCTCATCTTCGCCGCCCTAGGGACCCTGGCGATGGCGCGGGTCTCGCGTTCGGGGGTGTTCAGTTGACCCGAACGGCCTACCGGTACGTCGCGGCGACGTACTTGGCCTATGCGGCGGCGGTGTTCTTCGCAGTCCTGGCCATCTTCCTCATCGCCGACTACGGCGACCGGGTGAAGGCTTACTCTGATCACCCGTGGCGCGACGTCGCCGAGCTGTACTGGAACAAGCTGCTCGTGACTTCGCTGCAGCTGGGGCCGGCGGCGCTGCTCCTTGCCGCCAGCGCGGCCGTGTCGACGCTGCGCAAGCGCGGCGAGCTAACTGCGTTCCGGGCCTTGGCCTTCCCGTTGCGGACGGTGTACCTGCCGGTCGGAATCTGCGCCTTGGTCGCGGCGGTGGGCTTGGTCGCCTTCGACGAATACGTGGTCACCGGGGCGAGCGCGAAAGTCGACGAGATCACCGTCTCGCGGTTCAACTCGTGGGGCGACTGGAACCGGTGGTTCCGCCCGCATCAATGGTTTCGCCGCGGCAACCGGGTCTTCTACCTGCGAGCGGGCGACACCGCGCGCGGCTTCGACGACGTCACGGTGTTGACGCTGACGCCCGATTTTCGCCTGGGCGATCGACTCGACGCGCGGCGCATGGAATACGTCGACGGCACCCGCTGGCGACTGTCCGGAGTGGCGCACCGCCGCTTCGACGCGGAAGGGGCGGCGCTCGAGACGTCCGCCTCGGGCGTGTACGAGCTCGAGGCGCCCGCCAACGCCTTCGCCATCCGCGCCGGGCGGCCCGAGCAGATGAGCGTCGCCGAGTTGGTCGAGCAGATCTCCGCGCGTCGAGGAGCGGGGCTGGCGGTCGAGCCGCTGGTGTTGTCGCTGCACAGCCGGTTCGCCTACCCGCTGACCGGCGTCGCCGCGGCGCTCCTGGCGGTGGGCATCGCGCTCAGGCCCGGCAGGCGGGGACACTTGACGGTGGCGCTGGTCGAGGGGCTGACCATCGCCGTCGTCCTCTGGGGGTCGATGGTGGTGGGCAAGGCGCTGGCCCTGGGGCAGCACCTGCCCGCCAGCGCCGCGGCCTGGGCGCCGTTCGCGGTGCTGGTGATCGCCGCGGGGGCGCTGTGGCTGCGCCGCGAGGGCCGGCTCGGCTGGAGCGGCATTTGACGGAAGGCCGCCAGCGCTGGTTTCTGGGCAGCCTGGTGGCGTGGGGAGTCGGCGTCCTGTGCTTCGAGGCCCTCGCCTCGGTGGGGCTCGCGGCCTGCGCGGCGGGGGCGCTGG
>JAHFDQ010000571.1 GCA_023248915.1 Archangiaceae bacterium
CGCGTCTTCGGACAGGTTGGCCGCCGAGGCCGCGTCGAACGTCCCGCTGAAGTCCGTGCCATTGCCGTTGGAGATGTTGTTCTTCGCGACGTGCACGCCGCCGGCCTGGGTGATGCCCCGGAAGCACCCGTACACGGTGTTGTCGTACGAGTAGAAGGGTTGCCCGTCGGTCCAGATGCCGTCGAGGGCGGTCGCCCCCGCGCGGTTCCACCCGTAGATGACGTTGTTCCAGATCTTGACGACCGAGGTGCAGGTCGTGCAGCCGTTGACGCCCGACGCGGTGTCCCCGGGGCTCAGGAAGCTGCCCTTGATGATATTGGCCGAGACGCGCAAGTCTCCGGCGCCGGCCGGACCTGAGCTCAGCTGAATGCCGTGGTTCTCAGCGTTGTTCGACGTCATCGACACCTGCACGCCTTCGATGCGCGCGTAGGCCACCCTGATATCGAGCGTGGAAACGTTGGCGGCCGGCAGATTCGCGGTCAGGCTGTACTTCGACGCGTCCCACAGCCCGTGATGCCGCTGGCTCTGGTTGCACTCGGTGTCGGTGTCCGTCGGCGTGTAGACGCGGAGGTAGTTCGCCGGCCCCGTCGTCCAGGTATCGATCAGGACCGGGGTGGAGTCGCTGCCAGTGTCGCGGTAGCACGGCAAGTTGAGGACGTACCCGCCGGTCACGAGGTTCGTGGTCCCGATGAGGTCCCTCGCCCCGCCCGCCCCCGCACCGGCGAGCACCGCCTTCGAGAGCGAGTCGAAGACGTGGTTGATGGCGGTGACCGAAGTCCCCGCGGCCGCGGCGGTGGGCGTGCCCCCGGTGGCGCTGGCGCAAGTCCAGACGGTTGCTGACGTCTTGCCCGAGACGTAACAAACATTGCCTCCGTAGGTGACCTTGCAGCCGACGCCGAAGCGGGGGTCGGTCTGCGGTTTGTCGAACGTGAGGGTGTTGCCCGCCACCGAGCAAGTCACCGGGACGCCAGTGCGAAGGTCGTTCGTCGTGCTCTGGCCCACCGCGAAGAAGAGGTTCGGGGTGATCGCCGCCACGCGGATGTTGTAGGGGCCCGTCCCCTCGGTCCACACGACGGCGACCAGGCCTGCCCCGACGTTCACGGACGTCTGGAGGTACGCGCGGGTCGCCGCGGTCGTGACCAGGTCTGACCAGCCGGACCACGAGTTCGAGGCGACCTGGTACTTGTTCCAGGCGATGCTGTTGTTGGCGTCGCCACGGATGACGAATGCCCAGACGTCCGTGCCGTCGGTGATGAGCGGCATGCCCGAGTTGGCCGCCAGCCCGTTCGTCGGCCAGGTCGGGGCGGCCTTCGCCGCCCAAGTCGTTCCGTTGAAGAGCGAGAAGCTCAGGGTCGAGGTGTTGGTGACGCCGACAAGGTAGACGGCCGCGTTGCTGACCCAGACTCCCCCCCAGTTCGACCGGCTGACGTTGGCTCCGCTCCACAGCGTGGCGTAGGTGGACCAGCTCGCGCCGTTGAACTTTTCCCAGAGCAGCTTCGGGACTCCGGCCAGCGCGTCGTCGACCACGACCAGGTCGTTCTGCGCCGCCAGCGGGGCGAGGAACGTGTTGGTCATGTAGTCGACGTTGATTTGGCCGGCACCGAGCAAAGGCCACATGCCGAGGCTGGCCTTCTCGTCGAACGTCGCAGAGATGCTGGCGGTCGAGCGGTAGACCTGCGGGCTGCCCGAGTCGAAGCCGCACTGGTAGACGACCTTCCCGGCCGTGTCGATTACCACTCGCTGGGAGTAGTTCGCGGACGCGTGCTTGGGATCGTTGGAGACGTCGTTGGTGTTCGTGCTCCAGGAGATCGTCGTGCCGCTGATGGCGCCGCGCAGGTACCGCACGTTCTGGTCGTAGGCCGCGGTCGCGTCGTAGTAGGTGACCACGACCACCTTGGTCGCGGCGTCGTAGGCGATGCTCATCGCCCCGCCGTCGGTCGCGTGAGTCCGGCCTGGCTCGAGGGGCGCCGAGGTTTCGACCCAGGTGGCCAGATCGGTCGAGCGTGCGTAGTACAGCCGGGTGGTATCGGTGCTCTTCTGGTAGAAGGCCCACCAGTAGGTGCCGTCGAAGACCAGCCTCTTCCCCGAGGCTCCACGGGTAGCGGTGTTGATCGTCCCGGTCGAGGCAATCGTGTACGGGCCGAGCGCCTGTGCCTCGCCGAAGCCCAGCACCCCGGCCAGGACGATTAGCCTCGTCAGCGCCCGCATGGATCGAAAAAGCATGGCTCACGATATGCCAAGCCAGCCCGGAAATGCCTCTCGCGTGCCGGCCCGTCCGGCAGGCGGGACCCCCGTCATCTGCCCCGTCGGCGCAGGGCGAAGCCGATCAGCGCCAAGCCGCAGATCGCTGCGTGGCTCGTCTCCGAGCAGCCGCAGGCCGCAGCGCGATAGGCGAGGCCGGTCGCGGGCTCTGCGCCGCCATCCAGGGCACCTCCGTCGGCCTGTTGGGTCGCGACGATGTGCTCGTCCGCACCGATGTCCCAGGAAGATCCGACCGGCCGCGAATCGCCATCGACGTCGTCAAAGAACCGAAGATGGGCGTCAGTCGAGAGGTCGACGCCCAGGTCTCTCGCCATGACGTCGGAGGCCGAAAGGTGAAAGTCCTCCGCGCCTGCGTCCTCGAATAGGACCGGCTTGTTCCTGAAGTTGGAGTTCGGCGACGTCGTGTCGCGCGAGAGATTGGCTGCCGACGAGGTGTCGAATGCGCCGAAATAGTCGTAGGTGTTGCCCTGGGAGAGGTTGTTCTTCGCGACGATGACCCCACCGTCGACCGCGGTCAGGCCCCGGTAGCACCCGACCACCGTGTTGTTGTAGACGAAGAAAGTCTGCCCGGCGGTCCAGATACCGTCGAGGTCGACGCCACCATCCCGGTTCCACCCGTAGATGATGTTGTTCCAGACCCGGGCAACCAACGTGGGGTCACTTCCGCCGTTGATGGCCGATGCGGCGTCTCCGTTCGGTCCGAACGTCCCCTTGAAGAGGTTGCCGGAAATGCGCCGGTCTCCTCCACCCGACTGCCCCGAGTACATCTGGATGCCGTGGCTCCCCGAATTGTTCGCCGTCACCCCCACCTGGAGACCCTCGACCCGCGCGTGGTTCACGTCGAGCGTAATGCCGGCGTCCTCCGCCACCTTCAGGTTGTACTTCGAGGCGTCCCACCGGCCGGCGTGCCTCTGGCTCTGGTTGCACTCTCTGGCGGTGTCCGTTGGAGTGTAGATGTGAACGTAATTCGCTGGCGCGGTCTTCCAGGTGTCGACGACGACGGGAACCGTGTCGCCTCCGGCGTCGGGGTTCCCGTAGCACGGCAGGTTGAGGACGTAGCCGGCTCCTGCCAGGTCAGAGGTGCCGAGAAGTTCCCCTGCCCCGCCCGTCCCGGTGCCCACCGCTTTCGAGAGCGAGTCGAAGACGTGATGGATGTCGATGACCGGCGTCCCCGCGTCGGCGGCGGCCGGAGTGCCGCCCTTGGCGGCGGCGCACGACCAGACGGTCGGCGACTGCTTTCCCGTGACGTAGCAGCCACCGTCGACACCGTAGGTGACCCGGCAACCGACTCCAAATTGGGGGCTGTCTTGGGCCTTGTCGAAGATGAGGGTATTACCCGAGACCGAGCAGGTCACCGGCCGGCCGGTAGTCAGGTCGTCCGACGTGCTCGGGCCGACGGCGAAATAGACGTCCGGCGTGAGCGCTGCCACCTTGATTTCGTAGGTGGGGCCCGCCGCTTCGGTCCACACGACCGCGACAGTTCCAGCCTCGACGTTCACGGCCGTCTGGACGAAGGAACGGGACGCCGCGGTGGTGACCAGGT
>JAHFDQ010000572.1:0-2873 GCA_023248915.1 Archangiaceae bacterium
GGCCGTGGCCGTCGAGCGCGCAGCGACCGCGGCGGAGAAGGCCGCCGAGGCTGCCCAGCTCGCGGCGAAGTCGATCGAGGCGATCGCCACCGGGAAGCCCGCGACCGTTCCTCCTGCCGATGCGGCGCCCGCGCCCGGCGGCTGGACGGGAACGCTCGGAGTCAGCCTGCTGTCGCTCACCGGCAACTCCAGCTCGCTCACCTTCGCCCTGAATGGCGGCGTCGAACGAAAGTCCGAGCGCTGGGTCTGGGGCGCCAAGGCCACGGCCGCCTACGGCCAAACCCGGCCGGCCGCCCGCGACCTGCCCTCGGAAATCGTCGCGCTCGCCGCCGGCGCCCAGTTGCGCGGCGACTACCGGGTCACCGAGGCCGTGTCGGCCTACCTGAAGGCGGGAGTCGATACCGATCACGTGAAGAGCGTCGAGGTGCGCGGCTTCGGCGAAGGAGGCGCCGGCATCACCTGGCTAGAGCAGAAGGAGGACAAGTGGGTGAGGCTGATGCTGCGCACGGACCTGGCGGTGCGGGTGACCCAGGAACAGCGCTACCAGTACTTCCCCACGCCCGAACCCCTGCCTTCCGCCACCCAGGTCGCGCCCCGCCTCGGGGTGGGCTTTCGCTACGCGCTCTCGCAGGGCATCAGCTTCACCGAAGACGCCGAGGTGATGCCCAACGTGCTCGGCGACGGCCGCGTGCTCGTCAACTCGACCTCGAAGATCGCCGCCCGGCTCTCGACGTCGTTCTCGCTGGGCGTGTCCTTCGTGGTCAACCACGACAGCCTGCCCGCGGCGGGGAAGCTGCCGACGGACACGGCGCTCCTGGTCGGCCTCGAGCTGGCGCTCTAGGCGAGAGTCGCTTCCCCATCCACCGACAGGGCCGACAGCTTGAAGCCCTTCGCCTGGATGGCGTCGCGCACCTGGCCCAGCACTTCGAGCGGGGGCAGCCCCGCCTTCCGTGTCAGCCGCACCGCCACCTGTCGCGGCCCCAGCCGCTCGAGGTAGACGCGGGCGCCCGGCGAGGCCAGCAGGTCGACCGCCAAGGACGGGTTCCGCGAGCCCAGGAAGGTGCCGACGATCTCGAGGAGCTCGGCCGATGGGGGCGCCACGGAAACTCGAAAAGACTCCTCGGGTGCGGCGTTCTGAGTGTTTCGACTGAACCACATCGCTGCCTCCTTCTTGCTGCGCTGCATCGGCCCCTCACTCAACCCGTGGGCGTTCCGCCGAGGGCAACAATCGCCGAGCGCCTGAAATTGCACTTGGGAATCGGGTGTGGTGTCAGGCGCCGCGACCCGGGTATCATTGCGCCTGGGGTGAACCGCTGAAGATACACTCGCCGGCAATCTGGGTCGCATGCCTCGGGCTGTCCTTTGGCGCGCACGCCGCGGGAGCCACCCAGGTCTACTTCGCGGTCGGGCAGAGCACCGGCAACGACCTGAGGACGGGCACTCCCACCTGCACGGTCAACGGAACCACCCTGACCTTCAGCGAGGCGCAGAATCACCCCGGACTCGGCGTCGGCTGCAAAGTGACCTATGCGGGCGCCAGCGTCTGCTACCTCTCGCACAAGACGTCATCGACGGTCTGGTCATGCGTGAATGGGCAGGGGGCCGCGCCGCCTCAGGCTACCGGGGCCACGGTCAACTCCATTCGCCGCGCCTTCGCCTCTCTTCAAGAAGCCCTGACCGGCTCCACGGGGCCGGGTTTCCTCAACACCAGCGACCTCGTAACCGGGAATTTCGTCCTCAACATTCCCTGCTACAACGACAGCGGCCCGGACACCACGCCGGCGTCCATCGGCGACGGCTTCACTACCGGGACGTTGAACTACATTCGGGTTTACACCCCGACGGACACTGCGACCGAGTGCAACCAGAGCCAGCGGCACGACGGGAAGTGGAACGACGCGCGCTACCGATTCGCCGTGCCCAATTACGCAGACTGGTCCCTACTCATCGTGGCCGCGAATGTGCGAGTAGACGGCCTTCAAATCAGCAATCCGAGCTTGAACAACAACTATTCCAGGGCGGTGGTGGCGAACTACGCTGAGCGTGGCGAGGTGCAGTTCTCGAACAACATCATCAGGGGGGGGGGACGACGAACTCGACCCTGACCGCGATCGAGCTCAACAAGGTCGCCAACTCGTACCAGTACAGTACCTTCAAGGTCTGGAATACCGTCATCTTCGGCTTCGATGGTTCAACCGGCATCGCCTTCGGCAGCTCGGCTCAGGACACGGCCTACCTGTACAACAACACCGTGCGCGGTTCGGCAGTCGGTATCGCCTTCGACTACGGGACGGTCGTCGCGAAGAACAACCTCGTGAACTGCACGGGGACGAACTACTGGGGAAGCTTCGATTCTCAATCGGCCGGCAACCTCTCCCAAGACCACACTGCCCCGGGGTCCGGCTCGGTAACGGGAACTGTGGTGGCCTTCGTGGACCCCCAGGCAGGCGACTTCCACCTGTCGCCCGGCGACCTCGCCGCGGCGGGGGCCGGAGTCGACCTCACCTATGACTCTAGCCTCCCGTTCTCGGACGACTTCGAAGGCAACGCGCGGCCCGATGGAGGCGCCTGGGACATCGGTGCCGACCAGCACCGCGGGTCTAACAACCCGCCCGACGGAGGAGCCCAGGCCGATGGAGGAACCGCTCCCGACGGAGGAGCCCAGGGCGACGGAGGTTCCCAGCCCGATGGAGGAACCACCCCCGACGGTGGAACCCAGGGTGACTCTGGCGCGCCAGACGATGCCGGCGCTCCGCCCGGCGGCGGTGAGTCGAACTTGGACTATCGCGCCGCGAGCTGCGGCTGCTCGCTGACGGATTCCGGCGCGCTGGTGGTGGCCGCCCTCGCGGGGCTGTTGTTGAGGCGCCAGCGCC
>JAHFDQ010000572.1:2883-3803 GCA_023248915.1 Archangiaceae bacterium
ACGGGTCTCGAGCGCCGAGCTCGAGCCGGCTACGGCCCTGCGGAGAGCCCCGGGCTGAGAATCGGTTCCGTCGAGCCGGCGCCGAGGTGGCGGACGCGGTCGTTGACGTACCGGACTCCGAGCTCCGAGCCGTGCGCGGCGAGCCACTCGCCGACTCGCTCGGTGCCTCGCGCCGGCTGGTGCGACACCAGGCGCTCTTCGGCCAGGCCGTCGAGCTCTTCGCGGGTGAGCACCTCGTCCCGCAGCAAGACGCCGAGCGCCCGGAGCGCCAAGAGCGGCACGAAGGCCGGCGCGCTCACCAGCCACGGCCGCACGCCGCAGGCGCCCGCCAGCCGCTCGACGTACTCGCGGAAGGTGAAGACCTCGGGCCCGGCCGCATCGACGGTGACGTCGCCGCTCGCCTCGGCTGCGTCGGCGATGATGCGGGCGGCGTCGCCCAATGTGAGCGGCTGCAAGCGGTACCTGCCGCCGTCGGGCAGCACGAAGACGGGGAAGCGGCGCAGGCACCAGGCGATGTTCGAGGTGAGCACGTCGCTGGGACCGACGATGAGCGTCGGCCGGACGATGGCGAACGGCCGGCCCAAGGTACGCAAGTGGGCGTCCACTTCGGCCTTGCCCCGGTAGTAGCCGAGCTTCGACCTAGCGTCGGCGTTGCTGACGCTGACGTGCACCAGGCGCCCGACTCCGGCCTGGGCGGCGGCGTCGAAGAGCATGCGGGACTGGCGCACCGGCCGGCCGAAGCCCTCGGCCGTGTACGGCAGGCGTTCCCAGTAGGTGCTTACCAAGAGGTCGGCTCCGCGAAGCTGGGCCTCCAAGTGCGCTCGCTCGAAGGTGAGGGGCGCGCTGGTGACGGGCCCCGCGCCTGGCGGCGGTCGCCGGCGGGTGAGCGTGTGCACCGACCAGCCGCGCTTCAACAGCTC
>JAHFDQ010000172.1 GCA_023248915.1 Archangiaceae bacterium
TGCTGACCTACAACGCCTTGCCCCTCGTGCAGGACTGGCGTGGGTACCTCGGGCAATTGGCAGAGCACGCGCGCCGCTACCTGCTCGTGTCGGTGACCAACCCCTCTTCCTACGGGGTGTCGATTCGGAAGATTCAGCGCCGGTTCGAAGTCGGGGGTGCCGACGAGCTGTTCGATCACCCGTCCATCCGCCCGGAAGTCCTCGGGCCTGAGCTCGAGCGGTGTGGCCGCATCGTCGAGCACGGGTATCTCGACTGCCCCTGGTGGCCTGACCTGTTCGTCCCCACCGGCGAGCGATTGCTCGGTGCTTCGCTGAAGCGTATTCCTGCGATCGGATCATCGATCGCGAGGCTCATGGGCGGCCCTGAGAAAGACCGCTTCACCTACGGCCCTTCGCGGTTTCCGCTCTTAGAGGGCGTCGCCGGGCACGAGCAGTTGTCGGGCGCGCTGCACCGTCACCCCGTCTTCGATGGGCGCGCGCCGCTCCTGGCCAGGGCCTTTGGGCACCACCACGCCTACCTCGTCGAGATGCCGGCGGCCAACTGAGGCTCAGCCCGAGCCCTTGTTCCGGAAGATCTGCCAGCGTTCGTACAGGCCAGGAACGAGCCGGTTGCCAGCCGTGACCAGCCGCTCACGCCAGCCGAGGACAGGGTCGACTTCACCGCCAGCGAGAATCTGGCCGACTGCCGCCCCGATGAAATCGACGGTGACGCCCGAGCCTTGAACCGCCGAGGGTTCGCGGCCGTACCAGGACGCGCGCTCGTAGAAACCGGTCGCCACATGCCCGGGACAGAGGTACCGCACTCTCACTCCCGCCGGTTCGAGCTCGACGCGCAGACAGTCGAGGTACCGCTGTGCCGCTGCTTTGGAGGCCGCGTAATAGGCTTCGAAGGCGATGCCCACCTGTGACGCCACGCTCAGCACTGCGACGACCTGTCCCGAGCCTCGCCGCTCGAAGGAGGGGAGGACTTCCCGCACGCACCTGTCCAGGCCCCAGAAGTTGGCCTCCAGGCACGCTCGGGCGTCGCTCTTGGGTATGGACGCCGTTCGCCCGAACGCTGCCGCGCCCGCGCAATAGACCAGCGCCCGCGGCTCACCCATCGTCTCGGCCGCGTCGGCGAAGGCCGACGACACGCTGGCGTCGTCCGTCACGTCACACTGGAACGCGTTCTGTCCAGAAGCCCGGCGCCCGAAACGCGAGGCCCGCCAGCCCAGGGACTCGAGGTGGTCCGCGACTGCCGCCCCGATGCCCGAAGTTGCGCCAACCACCAGCACGTGGCCTTGACTCATGAGGACTCCCGCGTCCCGCCTGCACCGGCGGTGACGGCGACGAAGGCCGACCAGGTGCGCTCACGCGAGAACTGGCTCGCGTCGAGCCCCAGACGGTTGAAGGTCAGCTCGGCCTCATAACGGACGTCCATGCCCATGACGCCGAAGGCCTCGGCCATGGGCCGGAAGTCGAACCCCGGCAGCCCGGCCAACCGGCCGAGGACGGCGTGGGCAGCGCGAGAGCTCACCGGTACCTCGAGGCGCCACCGGCCCGCGAGCGGGGCGCAGAGCTCGTGCCTCAGCTCGGAATTCGTGACCACGAATGGGTCTGCCACGGTGAGTCTCTCGCCGTGCGCCAACCGCTCGGGTGCGGATGCGACCGCCCGCGCCACCGCCGACAGCAGCATCGCCGAGCAAAGGTGATGGCGGGCCCCCGAAGGCAGGAGGCGGAGAACGACTCTACGGTCGCGTGCGAGGCCGGTAAGGGTGCCGAGCATCCCCTCCGCTGGATGCTGGTAGACGATGGCCGGGCGAAGAACGATGACCTTCAGCCCACGAGCGCCGCCGCGCAGAATCGCGATGCGCTCGGCTCGCCACTTCGAAAGGGCGTACTCGGGAATCGGGAAGGACTCGGGCGCGGCAGGCCAGGTCGCCGAAACCCGTCCACCGCGTGAGAGGCCCAGCACCGAAGCGCTCGAGACGTGGACGAGCACCGCGCCGGGCGACATCTGCTCCACCAGGCGCTCGGTCGCGGGCCCGTGGCTGAGGTCGATCTCCTCCGCGGACAGCCCTGGCCGCGGACGGAGTCCCTGAGAATTGACTACCAATGACGCCGAGGCGACGAGCTCGCCCGCCTCGCCGATGGCAAGCTCTCCGGGCCTGGTCGGAGCACGGTGCACCACCGGGACAGCCCCCAATGCCCGGGCGAGAATGGTGCCGACGACTCCATCGGCGCCGACCACTACCGACGTTCCGCGCCTCATGGGTCCGCCTGCCCCCGTAGCGGCACGAGCGGCTCCGTCCGGGTGGCAGGCGCCACGTTTTGGGCCTCGCCCTCTTGCCGCGCTTGGCGCTCGGCCAGGAGCTGCGCTGGGCTCTTGGGTGGCGAGCTTCCCCAGATCGAGTCTGGCAGCGTGAAGCCCCGCCGGCCGAAGACGAGCAGGTGCCAACCGCCGCCTAGTGGGAAGGTGGCCCGGTACGCGTACTCCGGAGCGTCGATGAGCCACCGGGCGAGCGACACCTCATTGGGGGCGACTAGGAGCTCTTGCTGCAGGGGGTTGGAGATCGCGGTGTGCGACCGTATGACGATGACCTCCGGCGCGGCGGCGCGCAGATAGGCCTCGTCGAATGCCTTGTTGCCGTGGGTGCCGGGCAGCGAGGCCAAGTGCGCGTCGGTGAGGCCGTAGAGGTCGACGATCGACCCCCGGAAGAACCAGCCGAAAGCGCCGATGTCCGACAGGGCGACGCGCCCGACTCCGGGGCTGGCCTGGGCCATCGAACCCAGCTTGGCCATGCCGGTCGTCCCGTAGAGCCCCGAGTCGCGCCCGCGGAGCGTCAGCGCGAGATTCCCGATCATCCAGCAGGCGACTCCGGCCAGCGCCAGCCATCGCGTTCGCCCGGTGGCGATCGCCGTTCCGACCCCGCAGCCCAGAGCCAGGGTCAGGGCCGCCGGCAGGTGGCGCCGAAACCCGGGCATCCAGTCGCCGCCGGATACCACGGTCGCGACGGCGACGACGGCGGCCAGGCCGGCGACCCACCGGAAGAAGACGCTTCGGTGCGCGGCGACGACCGTTCCAGCGACCCCGAGAAGGCCTGCGCCGTACAGGAGGAAGTTCCAGAAGTAGCGCAGCCCGGTGGCGGGGTCGACGGGCTTCGCGCCGAACGTGTTGGGCAAGAGCGAGTGGTAGGTGCGCCACCGGAAGACCTCAGTCGCGACGATCAGCACGACCACCGGCAGCGCGACGCGCAGCCAGTGCGGGCGGAACCGCTTCTCGAGTAGGACGAGCAGGCAGCCGCACGCGGCGATGAGTGCTCCCTCGGGCCGCGTCACCGCGGCCAGGCCCAGGGCGCCCCCCGCGACCCAGGCCACGGCCGGCTTCCCGTCCACCCAGAGCGTGAACAACCGGTCCAGCGCGAGAGCGAACAGGGCCCCGTACAGGGCCGTCTCCATGCCGCTCATCGCGTGGAAGGCCACCCAGCCCGAAGCGCCGAGCGCCAGGCCGGTAGCGACCGCTGCGCTCGGGGGGTTCCCGCCCGCCTCTCGGGCGACCCGCGCAGCCAGGCGAACCAGCAGTCCGACCGTCAGCAGGTAGAGCAACCCGCCCAGGACCCGGGCGGGGATTATGGGGTCGACGTCAGGGAAGGGACGAATCCATGCCATCGACAGAACGGTCCAGAGGAGGTTCGTCATGCCCTCCACGGGCGGCCGCGACAGGTCGAAGGTCGGGACACCCGCCTCGATCCAGTTTCGCGCCACGCGGAAGGAAACCCACGAGTCGTCGATGGCGTGTTCCGGGTTCTGGAATCGGGCGAGCTGCAGCGCCGCCGCCAACAGCGAGGCCCATACGACGAACCGCCCCCGGGCGCCCCCAGCGCTCTCCGTGCCCGCGTCCTTCGGCTGGGCAGCAGCGGGCTGGGCGCTTTCAGCGCGCGGGGCCATTGTCCTCGCGAGACGACGGGCTTCGCGGGTCGAGCATGTGCGCGACCACCTTCGCCAGCGACGGTGGGTGAAGCAAGAGGTTGGTGTAGCTGGCGCTGGCGAGCGGGCAAGCGCACTCGCGGTTCTTCACGCTCCGGCGGAACGCGTCGGCCGCCACACCGCCCCACACCGCCCGGAAGTCGTAGTCGAAGTTGCGCACGTTGCCGAGCGATTCGGCCCGGGTGCAACACCCCCACACGTGTCCGTCCGGCGCCAGGTGCGCGCTCGCCCACCCCGCGTAGCAGGGGATGACCTGCCGCCGTTCGGCCAGAGTCCGCGCCGTGAGCTCGTAGTACTCGAGCCTGAGCGACTGCACCATTCGCGCGGTCGGGTGCAGCGTCCGGTGGGCCCGAATCGAAGCCTTCAACCGTTCGGCGACGGGCCGGTATTCCTCGGCCGACGGGGTGATGTCCTTGCCCATCGAGCTCAGCTCGACGCGGTTCTCGGCCACTTCGGTGATGTAGGAATCGGCCCGAAAGGTCGCGCGTGCGTGCTCTTCGATTTCCTTGATGCGGTGCACGTTGTGCTTCGAGACGACGGTGTGCACGCCCAGCACGAGGTGGCCGTGCGAGCGCTTCAGATCGTGAATGAACCGGGCGACCTCGAGCAGCTTGGCGTAGTTCCGGGGGGCTCCGCGCAGCCGATCGTGCTCGTCGCCTATCTCGTCGAGCGAGAGGTTCAGCACCAGCTGCGACCCGGTGCTGAACCGGGCGATCTTCGGCAGCAGGTCGAACACCCGCTGGGTGGCCAACCCGTTCATCGGCAGGTTGATGACCGACGGCTCGATCTCGACCCGGATGAGCCGCACCACCTCGGCGAGATCTGCCCGGAGGAACTGGTCACCGCCAGAAACCGTGACCCAGATCGGCACCTTGTCGAGCGAACGGAAGACCTTCCCGTACTCGTCGACGCTCAGGTTCGGGACGTCTTTCTGCCAGATGTCGCAGGTGAGGCAGCGCGAGGTGCACCGGTAGGTCACCGAGACCGTCAGGTTGACCGGCAGCCCCGGCTTTCGTCCGGTCGCATGGGCAAGCCTGTAGCCGGCCAGGCGCCCGAGCAGGGCGGGGCTGTTCATGCTGCGCTCTTCTTGAGCTTCTTGGTGCTGGGCAGCGGAATCCAGGTCCGTCGCCGCCCTCCGACGATTCGCGCGTCGATGAAGCCGGCCAGGCGCGCGGCGACCTCGGTGCCCACGGCCGCCGCCAGGGCGAGCTTCCCGGGCGCGTCCTGCTCGAAGAACAGCTCGCCGGTCTTCTTGAGGATCAGAAACGGGTGAAGCGTCGCCACCTGGTAGCCGAAGGCGAACTCCAGCCAGTAGTGGCCGCACGCGATTCGTCGCCGCTGTTCGAAGTACTCCTCCCAGCGCTCGGGCCCGTGGTTCCGTACGATGGCGAGCGGAAGGTAGGCGAGCCCGAAGCCCTTCGACCGGATGACGTCTTCGATCGAGGCCTCGTCGACGACCGACAGCTCGCTGACGCGCTCGACGAGCTCGGCCAGCGCCGCGACCAGCTCGCCCATCTTGGGGACTTCCAGCGCGACCCGGTGGTGAAGGTCCCACAGCGCCAGCACCATCCGGTTGACCACGCCGTTCGGCTCGTTGTCGGGAACGGCTCGGGCGCCCGCCATGCCGATCTCGGGGCGCTCTCGAAAGGTCTGGACGATGGCTTCGACCACGTCCGGAGCGACGCTGATGTCGGCGCTGGCGATGACCAGCACCTCCGCCCGTTGGTCCCGCATGGCGATGTACTGGTTGATGGCGGCCACCTTGCCGCGGCGCTGCTCATCCGCGTGGACTCGCACGCCCGGCTTGCCCCGGGCCACTTCGCGGGCGATCTGGACCGTCGCGTCGGTGCAGCCGCTGGCGATGACGAGGACCTCGATGATCTCTGCATCGTGCGTCTTCTGGCCGATGAGAGATTCGAGGACCTCTCGGATGTTGCCCGCTTCGTTGTACGCAGGGACGAGAATTGACACTTTCATCGAGGGCCGAGCCTACCACAGCGAATGACGGGGCAGCCCCGCGCCGAGCGGCGAACCAGCCGCTTCATTGCCCAGGTGGAGTAGGGCTGGTACAGGTTTGGGTCCATGCCAGAGGGGCCGGAAAAGCAGACGACCAAAGCGCGATTGGGGCGCTACGCGATGTGGGTGCTGGCGCTGGTGGCTCTCAGCTTCGTGGCGTGGGCCGTGCCCATCCGGGACAGGTGCCTCGAGCCCGGGGCCTCCTCCGATACCTCGAAAGTGTCGGTGACTCGCGAGGCGGACGGCTGCACGCTCTATTCCAAGGCGGGCCCCACCCGAATCGGCAGCCAACGCTGCGGCCAGCTCACCTGTGAAGCGGGGCTGGCGACGACGCTCGCCCACACCCGATTGGAGTTCCTCCTGGGCATGGTGCTGCTGTACTTCGCGGGCACGCTGGTGTGGGCGACGCGGTGGCGCGCGCTTCTCGCGCTCGCGCGGGTGTCCGCGACCCCCTGGGAAGTCTGGCGGGTCACCCTCGAGGCGCAGGCGGGCGGGCTGCTGCTCCCGGGCGGCATCGGCGGCGATGCGCTCCGCGTCGTCGAGATGAGCCGCCGGGGTGGCCAGACGGCTAAGGTCGCAGCGTCGGTGGCCCTCGAGAGGATGGTGGGGCTCGCTTCGCTGGCGTTCGTGGCGCTGGTGTGCGCGGTCGCCTTCGGGGCGCGGGACATCGACTCGAGGTTGCTGGCCTTCCTCGCCAGTCTGCCGGTGGGGTTCGCCGGTCTCTGGGTCGTCTTGAGGACGAAGGCGCCCCAGGGTTGGTCATGGCTGCCTGCGCCGTTGCGCCCGGTGCTCGAGTACGCCCGTGAACCGGGCGGCTCGAAGGCTCTCTTGCGCGCGGTGGTGCTCAGCCTTGGGGTGAGCCTGGTCAACCTGGCTGTCGTGCGAGGGATGATCGCTGCCACGGGAGTGACGCCGTCGGTCGAGGGCGCTGTCTACGTCGGGACGACGCTCGCGTTCGTCGTTTCCGCGCTGCCGGGAGTGCCGGGCGCGTGGGGCACCGGTGACGCCGCCTACGTCCTGTTCCTCGGGTTCGCTGGAATCGAGCCGCCGGCCGCCCTCGCGGTGTGTCTGTTGTACCGGCTCCTCTGGTACCTCTCGGGCGTCGTCGGCGCGGTATTGCTGCTCTCGCGCCCGAGGCGGTAGCGCCAGGCTGGGTTGGCGTTTGGTCGGGCGGCTGGTCTAGGTTGCGCCGCCTCTCAACCCAAGCCTACGGACGGAACCATGGCCGAGCTTTCGAACTGGATTCTGTTTCACGACGAGAAGCTGAAGCGGAAGTACTCGCGCTCGAAGATTCCGATGAACACCCTCGTCGAGGCGTACCTCGACCAGAAGCTCGACGTGAAGGGCGACCTCCACGAGCTGATGCGGAAGAAGAACCTCTTCGTGAACTACCGGCTGACGCTCGACCAGGCGAAGTTCTTCTTCCAGAAGTTCATTCCCTCGGTCGTCATCCACTCGAAGAAGCAGGACAAGGAATTGGTCACCGGCCATTACGACCGCGGCAACGACTTCTTCGAGTGGTTCCTCGGCGACGTGATGGTCTACACCTCGGCCTTCTTCAGGACGGGCGACGAGGACATCGAGGCGGCGCAGCGCCAGAAGCTCGACTACGTCGCCCACAAGCTGCACTTGAAGCCCGGCGAACGGCTGCTCGACATTGGCTGCGGCTGGGGCACCCTGGTTCAGCACATGGCCGAGAAGTACGGGGCCGACGCGACCGGCGTCACCATCAGCAAGAACCAGACGGAGTTCGCCGAGAAGCGCATCGCCGAGAAGAAGCTGACGTCGAAGGCCCGAATCCTCAACCTCGACTACCGCGACATTCCGCGCCAGAAGTACGACAAGATCACCGTGCTCGAGATGGCCGAGCACGTGGGCATCAAGAACTTCCAGAAGTTCATGCGTCAGCTGAGCTCGATGCTCACCGACGACGGCGTCCTGTACCTGCAGATCGCCGGGCTGCGCCGGAACTGGAACCCCGAGGACTTCACCTGGGGCATGTTCATGTCGAAGTACATCTTCCCCGGCGCCGACGCGTCGCTGCCGCTGTCCTACGTTTCCAACCAGCTCGAGAAGGCCGGCTTCGAGATTCACAGCGTCGAGAACATCGGCATTCACTACTCGTACACGATCGAGCGCTGGTACCGGAATTGGATCGCCAACCGCGAGAAGATTCTCTCGGCCTACGGCGAGCGCTGGTACCGCCTGTGGCTCACCTTCCTGGCCTGGTCGGTGCTGATCGCCGAAGAGGGCGGGTCGACCTGCTTCCAGGTGGTGGCGAACAAGAACCTGTCGACCTTCAACCGCCACCGCTGGGTCGGCGAGTCCGTGGGGCTGGGCGAGTTCGCCGCGCCTCCGGCGCAGCTGAAGTCCTCGTCACGCAAACTCCGCAGCGCCTAGCGGGTGGTCAGGCCGAGGCAGCCGCCACGGCGGCCTCGGTCGCTCGCACCAGCGCTGCGATCGCTCGGACGAACGCGCAGTCGAAGGGCTTGACCGCGAAGGCGAGCGCTCCCACCGAAGCCGCCGCCGCGCGCGCCTTCTCGTCGTCGAACGACGAAACGACGATGATTCTCACGCCGCGGGTCGCAAGGTTGCGGCGCAGCTCGGAGAGAAGCTCGGCGCCACCCGCCCTTCCCTGCTCGACGTCGAGCACGATCAGCGACGGGCAGTACCTCGACGCAAGCTCGACGACACGCGCCGACGTGTCGGCAATCGCCGACAGCCCCGCATCGGTGAACATGCGGGCGAGGGCGAACGCGTCCGCCGGGTCTCGCACCGAGATGAGCACCGAGGGCTTCGCCATGGCGGAAACGTTTGCAATGGCCGGACCGGACCCTGTTGCAGGCCGACCGTGGGCCCGAATCGGCGAAAGCCTCCGGTAGCGTATGCTGGGCCGGTCGACCGGACGAGGAAGTCATGAACTGGACAGCAGTCGGGCTCGAGCGGACGGTCGGCGCTTCGCGCGAGGGGCACATTCTAGTTTCGGTGGACGAGGCCGCGGACGTGGCCCGCGTGCCGCTGATGCTCAACCTGCTGCTCGACCGCAGCGGCTCGATGAAGGGCGCGCCGCTGGCCGCCGCCGTCGAGGCGGCGCTGCAGTTGGTCGACCTGGCGGGGCCCGACGACTTCCTCGGGCTGCTCACCTTCGACGGGGTGGCCGAGCAGCGCGTCGCGATGTGCGCGATGGACGATGCGGGCAAGAAGACGTTCATCGAGGCGCTGGCCGAGGTCGAGTCCGGCCAGGGCACCGCCCTGCACCAGGCGCTCGAGCTGGGCGCGCGCGCGGTGCAGCGGCTGCTGGTGCCGGGCCGCCGGCCCCGGCTGCTGCTGCTCACCGACGGCGAGCCTTCAGTAGGGCCGGACAGCGAGGCCGCGTTCGAGGCGCTCGGCGCGAAGGTCGCCCAGGGCGGAACTTCGGTTCACGCGCTGGGGTTGGCGCGGCACTACGTGCCCGAGATTCTCACCGCGGTGACGCTGCCGTCGGGCAACGCCTTCGAGCACGTCGACGGCCCCGAAGGGCTGGCCGAGGCCCTGGGAGCGCTGTTCGCGCACCTGTTCGGCGACGTGGCGAGCGGCGTCGAGGTTCGATTGTGCCCCACCGGCTTTTCGTCCATCGGTTGCCGTCACGCCTATTCGACGCGGGTCGAGTCCGACGCGCTCGTCGTGATGGTGGGCGAGCTGTCCCGCGCGGCGAGCCGGAGGGTGCTCTTCTCGGGTTCGCTGGGCACCGGCGCGTGGAACGCGGCCATCACCGGCAGCGCCGTCGCGCGCGGCGACCAGCGCCACCAGAGCGTCCCGGTCGAGCGGGTGGACGGCGCTTCGGCGGAGGGCCGGCTGGTGCTGGGGGTCGGGCTCGAGCTCGACCTGGTGGGCGCCGAGACCGGTGCCTGGTTGGCGCTCGCCCGGCGCGACCTGCCTCGCGCCGAGTCGCTGCTCGACGACTCCGAGCGCGCGCTTCGCGACCTGACCGGGCTCGGCGTCGAGGGGCTGTCGGGCCAGCGGCACCGGGCGCGGCTGGTCGACCTGCGCACGGCCATCGAGCGAGGCGACGGCGACTTCCCGCTGCTCATCCGGCGCGCCAAGTCGGCGCAGGCCGGCACTCACGTCAGCCAGGTCATTCCCTTCCCGATGGGCCGACTGAAGCACTGAGCGCCGAGGCGCCCCTCAGTTCGGTTCGGGCTCGGCGGTCCAGCGCACGATGGCGTGCAGCGGGACGAACAGCTCGCGCCCGGGCTCGCCCAATACGAGGTCGAAGGGGCCGAAGCACAAGAGCGGCCGCTGCAGCTCGAGGCCGTTGCGCAGGGTCAACCGCAGAGTGCGCCCCGCCAGGCCGTTGAACAGCCGCGGGTCGGACACGGGCCTCCGTTCGGGCTGCCGGGCGATGGGCAGCGGCTTCTGAGTCAACCGGGGGTCGCGTTCGAGCGTCGGGGCCAAGGACTCCCACAGCGCCCTCCGGGCCAGGAGCACCACCTGAAGCTTCTCGAGGCGCCCCTGTTTCTCGAACGTGAACGCCACCCGCTCGACCCCGGTGAGGGCATCGAAGAGCGTCCG
>JAHFDQ010000173.1 GCA_023248915.1 Archangiaceae bacterium
CCCGTCCACGACCAGCTCGGCTAGCAACTGCGCGATGTGGACCACCTCGAAGTGCACCATGAACTAGGCGTACTCGTTCTTGAACGCCTGGTAGCAGTGCGGCGAGGTGACGAGAATCCGCTTCACGCCCCGGTCGATGAAGGCCTTGATGTTGCGCCGGGCCAAGGCCCGGAAGACCTCTTCGTTGCCGGTCTTCCGAATGCTCTCGCCGCAGCAGCTCTCGTCGGTGCCCAGCGTGCCGAAGCTCACCCCGGCGTGCTGGAGGATCTTCGCGGTCGCGACCGCCACCTTGCGCATGCGCGGATCGTAGCTGCCGTAGCAGCCGACGAAGAAGAGCACTTCCATCCCCTCGGCGAAGGGCTGCACCCCGAGGCCGTTCGCCCAGGCGTCCCTCTTGCTCCGGTCTTCACTCAGCGGGTTGCCTTCGCTGGCGAGGCTGGCTCCGACGGCGCCCACCGACCGGGCCGACCCCGAGAAGACGCCATAGGTGGTCGCCAGCCGGCGGACGGCGAGCCCGACTTCGATCTGCTGCACGCCCCGCGGGCACTCCGACGGGCAGGTGCCGCAGGTCGTGCAGCGCCAGATGTCGTCGTTCTCGATCTCGGACAGGCCGAAGCTGGCCTCGCGAACGAGTTTCCGGATGCTGAACGAGCGCACCCGGTTCCACGGGCAGACGACGTCGCACTTGCCGCACTGGTAGCAGAAACGGCTGGCCTGCCCGCCCGCGCTCTTCACCGCGTCGATGACTTCCGCGCTGGGGGCGACGGCCTCGGTCATCGGCTAGCCCTTCTTCTCCGTCCCGCCCATGCGGCCCACCGCGTCGAGCACCTTCGGCCAGCCGTGGGTGTTGGCCAGCGCCGTAAGGCCGATGTCGACGTCGTCCAGCGCGGGCGCTTTGTCTTCCGCCACCTGGCGTTCTTCGAAAACCAGCGCCTCGGCCAGGCACCACTGCACGCACCACGGCTCCTTCACCGTCGGGTCCGACTCGCACATGTCGCATTTGAGCGGCAGGTCCGAGTCCGGTTCCTTGAAGATGTCGCGGGACGGGCAGGACGCCCGGCAGAAGGCGCATTCGTCGTATTCCCTGCCGTCGATGACGTACTTGTCCCGGCCGGCGCACTCGGCGGCGGTGTACTTGCCCGCGTACACCGGCAGGTAGATGTCCGCGACCTGGTCGCGGATCACCCGAATGCGCGACCGCGCCGGGTTGGTGCTGCTGTACCGCGGCTTGGCGTGGAAGGAAGCGCAGATCACCTCGCACGCGCGGCACCCGTTGCACTTGGCGACGTCGATGCGAATGGTCTTGATTGTCCTGCCGTTGGAGAGGTTCACGCGGCGGCTTCCTCCGCCTTCAAGATGCCCTTTTGGACGAATTCGTCGGCGACGAAGTCGAGGTCCAGCTCGTGCAGGGTTTCCCTCGTCGGAACGCCGTCGCTGTTCCACCCCTTGAACTCGTAGTAGGCGTCGAGCAGCTTCTTCTCGAGCTCGGGGAACCGGTTCTTCCAGTGGTCGTCGGGCGGCTTGTCGTCCTTGCGGCGCATGCCCCGGCGAATGTTCAGCGCGCGGACCAAGGTGCGAATGCGTCTGGTCGTATGCTTGAGGCTCTCTTCGTCGAGGGTGAGGCCCGACCCGGCCGAGATGATCCTGGGCCAGTTGTGAATGTGGTACGGCGGCTTCAGCGGGAATGACGACAGCCCGGCGCACACCCCGACGCTGTCGTCGATGTAGTGCATCATTTCCTGCCAGTGGACGATCTCGCAGGTGGCCTCGACGGTCGGGTAGTTGGGTATCGACTTCTCTCCCCTCAACTCCCAGTCGAGGAACCACTGCTTGAACCGTTCGTCGGGGACATGCTCCCACTCCTTGACGAAGGCCTCGCGCTCGGCCCGGGTGGCGAACGGTGTCTGGGGGAAGTTCCCCTCGATCTGGGTGATGTTGATCTTCTCGCCCGTCGAGTACATCAGGAAGTAGATGGGGTTGAGCATGCCCAGCTTCAGCGGCAACTGCTCGTGCCTCTTGATGTTGTTGTGGGCGAACGCCATCGCGCCCTTGCCGATGCGCTCGGCCGCCCCGTAGGTGCCGTCGGCCAGCACGTCGCCGATTCCCTCGCGGCGCACGATGTGATCGAGCAGCCAGTAGAAGCGCCCCTCGGGCTCTTTCGGCCACCCGGGGAAGTCCGCGTCGGTCAAGATGCCGGCCTCGTACAGCTCGATCGCGAAGGCCATCGTCTGCGGCGCCGAGAAGGCGTCGACGCCGTGCTCGGTCGCCTTCTGGGCAATCTTGAGGCCGAAGTCCAGGTCGGACATCGCGCCCATGGTGTAGGTCAGCTTCGAGAAGCACTTCATCATGTACGAGCAGATGCGGGTGTCGACCGAGATCGCCGCGCCGCACTTGAGCGGGCAGTTGTGGCAGGACAGCAAGCGGGTCCGCATGTGCTCCATGGTCCCGGTCCACTTCTCGTGAATCTCCTTGGTCCAGAAGCCCTTGCGCCGGTGGCGGGCGTTGCCCCAGACGAAGTTCTCGGTGTGCCACTGCTCGTCGTGAACCCGCATCTCCTGCGGCGACCCCAGCCCGGCCACGATGGGCATCACCCCGGGAATGGGGTTCTTCTCGCGCAGCTCGATGTACTTGAGCGCGTCGTTGCAGTACCCCATGAACTCGGCGGGCCGGGCGACGTTCAGGTCCTGCCGACCGCGCACCGCGATGGCCTTCAGGTTCTTGTCGCCCATGATGGCGCCCAGGCCCTGGCGGCTGGCGCTCGACCTGCCCTGCTCGATCGACGCGAAGAAGACCCGGTTCTCTCCGGCCAGGCCGATCGACGCCACCTGGACCATCGAGTCGCCCAGCTCGCGGCGAATGAGCTCGGCCGTCTCGAGCGTCCCCAGCCCGCGGAAGTGCTTGGCGTCGCGGATCTCGACCTTGCCGTCGTCGATCCACAGGTACACCAGCTCGGGAGCCTTGCCCCGAACCACCACCTTGTCGAAGCCCGCGTGCTTCAGCTCGGCGCCGAAGAAGCCTCCCATCATCGAGAAGGCGAACAGCTTGGTCTGCGGAGAGATGGCCGAGACGATGGTGCGGTTGGTGGCCGGCGCCGGGCTGCCCGTCAACAGGCCCGTGCCGAACACCAGCAGGTTGTCGGGCGAAAACGGTTCGACCTCGGGGCCGACCCGGTCCCACATCAGGCGGGCGTTGGTGCCGAGGCCGCCCAGGAACTGCTCGGTGTGCCGCGCGTCGGTGGTCACCCGCTCGAAGCTTCCCCGGGTCAGGTCGACTTCCAGGTTGAACCCCGTCTCGGCGTACCTCATGCGTGTCCTCGAATGGCCCTCAAGGCCGGGTCGGCGTATCCGTCGAGAAAGAGCGCGACCTGCTGCTCGGCAAGGACGTCGAGCGCGACCTTCCCTCGCCCGGCGCCGTACCACTGGTAGAACCAGTTGATCATCCCGAACAGGTTGGCCGTGGCGAGCCACGAGTCACGGTGGGCTCCGCTCTTCGGCCGAAGCTCCTTGACGATGGCGTGCAGCGCGTCGAAGTAGGCCCGGCGCAGGGCGTGGACGTCGCGGTAGGGCTTGCCCCGGAGGGCTTCCAGCTCTCGGGCGCACACCTTGAACGCGGCCATGTTCTCGCCGAAGTGGCGGACGTGGTTCCGCACCGCCGCGGCCAGCCGCTGCCGCGGACCGGCGACGTTCGCGGTGCATTCCTCGAGGCCCCGCAGCAGCGAGTCGAAGGTGTGGAACTGGATGTAGTAGAGGAGCTCTTCCTTGCCGGCGCAGTAATGGTACACGCCCGCCAGGCTGAGCCCAGCCTCACCCGCCACCCGCCTCATCGAGGCCTTGTCGTAACCATCGACGGCGAACACCCTCGCCGCGGCGTCCAACAGCGACACGAGCTTGCTGTCGAAGCTCGGGGTTCGCTTTCGTCGCAGGCTCGCGGCAGGGGGCATCGTCGCTTCCGTTCGAACGTTCGTTCGATAAGTCGTCTGGCAACGGGTTGTCAAGCGACGAACCCACCCCGGAGCGTCGGTGCTAGGGTCCCGCGCATGAGAGACGTGCGCCTGCGCGGCTTCCGCGAGCGCCGGAGCGTGAAGGACGCGCTGGCGGTGCTGGAGGCACGGGTGGTTCAGTTGCCTGCCGAGCCCGTGCCGCTCGCCGCGGCGGCGGGCCGCGTGGCCGCCGAGGATGTCCTGGCTCGCGCCAGCGTTCCCCACTTCGCGCGGTCCGCCATGGACGGCTTCGCGCTCGCGGGCGAGTCCACCTTCGGCGCCTCGGCGGCGGCACCCGTCGAGCTCCGCATCGTCGGAGACTCGATGCCTGGCCGGCCGTTCGCTGCTTCCATCAGCCGCGGGGAAGCCGTGCGCATCACCACCGGAGCCCCCGTCCCCGCCGGAGCCGACGCCGTGCTCGTCGCCGAGAGCGCGGACGAGGTCGAGCAGGGCGGCGTCCGAGTCCTTCGCGCCCGCGAACCCGTCGCCCCGGGCAAGCACGTCGGCGCGGTGGGGGAAGACGTGCGGGAAGGCGACCGCGTCGTCGCGCGGGGCCGGCGCCTGCGCCCCCAGGACCTGGGCGTGCTCGCCGCCACCTTCGTGCCCGAGCTTCTCGTCGTGCGGCGCCCCCGGGTGCGCGTCCTCATCACCGGCGACGAGCTGCTCGCGCCGGGAAGCGCCCCCACCGGTCCGTTCATCGTCGACACCAACGGCCTGATGCTGGAAGCCCTCGCCTGGCGCGACGGCGCCGCCTCGGTCGTAATCGACCGCCTGCCCGACCGCCGCGAGCGCCTGCGCGAAGCGTTCGCCGACGCGACCGAAGAGGTCGTCCTCGTCTCGGGCGGTTCTTCGGTCGGCCCGGAGGATCACGCTCCGCTCGTGCTCGCCGAGCTGGGCGAGGTCGCCGTCCACGGCGTCGCCCTCCGCCCGGCCAGCCCCTCGGGCTTCGGCTTCTTCGGGGAAGGCCGGCGGCAGGTGGCCTTCCTGTTGCCCGGCAACCCCGTGTCGTGCCTGTGCGCCTACGAGTTCTTCGCCGGCCCTACCCTCCGCGCGCTCGGCGGCCGCCCTCGCGCCTGGCCGCACGCCCGCCGGCACGCCCGGCTGCGCGCGAAGGTAGCCTCCGAGCTCGGGCGCACCGACTACGTGCGGGTGACGCTGGAAGGCGACCTGGCCACTCCCCTCATGACGAGCGGCGCGTCGATACTGTCGTCGACCACCCGCGCCGACGGCGTCGTCATCGTCGGCGAGGAGGACGAAGGGCTGGCCGAGGGCGCAGAGGTGGAAGTGGTGATGTACTGATGCGCCAGGACCAGTTCCTCCACGTGCTCGACCGCGACGAGGCGATGCGTCGCTTCTTGGCGGCGCTCGGCGACTTGCGTCCGCGCCGCGTCGAGACGGTGCCGCTCGAGGCCGCGCTCGGGCGGGTGCTCGCCGAAGACGTCGCCAGCCCGGTCGACGTGCCCGGCTTCGACCGGTCGAACATGGACGGCTGGGCGGTGCGCGCCGCCGACACCTTCGGCGCCACCGAGCACACTCCCCGCCGCCTTCGCCGACTGCCCGAGACCGTCGCCATGGGCACGGTGCCCTCGGCCACCGTCGAACCGGGCACGGCGATGGCGATTCCCACCGGGGGCGTCGTCCCGCGAGGCGCGGACGCGGTGGTGATGGTCGAGCACACGCACCTGGACGGCGACTTCGTGGTCGTCACCCAGGCCGTCACGCCGAGCCGCGCCATCACCTACGCCGGCACCGACATCGCGGGCGGAGAGATCGTCCTTCGCGCGCGCGAAGTCTGCACCTCGCGCGAGACCGGCATCCTCGCCGCCCTCGGCCTGGCCGAGGCCCGCGTCTTCGCCCGGCCACGGGTCGCCATCCTCTCCACCGGCGACGAGATCGTCCCGCCCGGCGCCCCGCTGACCCCCGGTCGCGTCCATGACTCCAACGGGAGGATTCTGGCCGACGCGGTCCGCGAACAGGGCGGAGAACCCGTCCCCTTCGGCATCGTCCCAGACGACCCAGCGCTCGTCCGCGACGCCGTCGCCCGGGCGCTCACGGGCGCCGACGTGGTGCTCCTCTCTGGAGGCACCTCGAAGGGCCCCGCCGACCTCAACGTGCGCGCTGTCGAAGAAGCGCTCGGGCCCGAGGCGGTCATCGCCCACGGCGTCGCCTTGAAGCCGGGCAAGCCGCTGTGCCTCGCGGTGTCGAAGGGCAAGGCGGTCGTCGTCTTGCCCGGCTTTCCGACGTCGGCGATCTTCACCTTCCACGAATTCGTGGCCCCGGTCATCCGCGCCCTGGCGGGCCGCGCCTTGGACGAACCGACCCGGCTGTCGGCGCGCCTGCCCTTCCGAGTGGCGTCCGAGAGCGGCCGCACCGAGTACGTGCTGGTGCGGCTGACCGAGGACGATCGCGGCGGGCTCGTCGCCCATCCCATCGGCAAGGGTTCGGGCTCGGTCACGACCTGGAGCCACGCCGACGGCTACTTCGTCATTCCCCAGCGCGTCGAGCAGCTCGACGCGGGCGAAACGGTCGAGATCTTCGCCCTGGCCGGAGAGCGCGCGCGCCGCGTCGACCTCACCGTCATCGGCAGCCACTGCGTGGGCGTCGACGTCGTCTTGGCGCGCCTGCGCGACCGCGGCTTCACCGGGCGCCTCATCGCGGTCGGCAGCGAGGCCGGGCTGGCCGCCGCGCGAAGGGGCGAGTGCGACCTCGCCGGCGCCCACCTCTTCGACCCGGCGAGCGGCCGGTACAACGAGCCCTTCCTGACGGACGGCCTGACGCTCGCGAGGGGGTACGGCCGCCTTCAAGGGGTGGTGTTCCGCCCGGGCGATGCGCGCTTCGAGGGGCGCGACGCCACCCAGGCGGTGCGCGAGGCCGCCAGCCTGCCCGGAGTGGTGATGATCAACCGCAACCGGGGCAGCGGCACCCGCGCCCTGTACGACCGGCTGCTGGGCGACGCCCGCCCCGCCGGCCACGGCGTCGAAGCCTCGTCGCACCACGCGGTCGCCGCCGCGGTCGCGCAAGGGCGCGCCGACTTCGGCATCGCCATCGACATCGTCGCCCGGGACCGCGGGCTGGGCTTCCTCCCCCTCACCGAGGAACGGTTCGACTTCTTCGTCCCCGCCGCGCGACGCGGTCGGCCCGCCGTCTCCGCCTTCCTCGAAGAGCTCGAGCGCCCCGAGACCCGCGCCGCCCTGCGCGCCCGGGGCCTGGTGGCCTAGAAGCAGAAGTTACAAATGGACGACCAAATGTAAAGTCAAGCTGCGGGACTCGCCTCAAGGTTTGCAGACCCCCTGAAGGTTGCACTTCTGCCCTTGCGAGCCCGAGGGGCAGTCGGGGTTGGCGGCGCAGTTGAGGGTGCAGGACGACGTGCCGTCTCCGAAGGTGAAGCAGACCGAAGAGGCACACTCGCACGCGAGGGTGCAGGCGGCGCCGAACACCAGCGTGCCGGCGTCGGTGCAGCCGCCCGCGTCCGCTCCGGCGTCCTTCTTGGGCCCGCAGCCGGTCACCGACAGCAGCAGCCCCACGACTATGGCGGTCATGCACTTGAACACGGCCTCAGCTTCCTTCCTGTGAGTGGTTTCCCCGGCGACGCCCGCGCAGCTCGAACGCCACGCCCAGCGATCCGAGCGCTCCGAAGGCGAGATGCCCCGCCAGCCGCACGGCGTCCGGCGTGTGATGGAGAGATCCGGCCAGGGCCAGGTATCGCAACAGCCCCAGGGCAAGGCCGGCTCCGACGGCAACGGCGGCGCGCCCGGCCAACGGACGGGGCTGCACCCCCGCGAGCAAGACCGCCGGCGCCAGCCAGACGAGCGCGAGCAGCGGATTCGCCGACACCGCCGCGATGAGCGCCCCAACCACCGCCGCGAAGCCGATGAGCGCCGCGCGGGGGACGGTTCGGGCGAGGAGCACCAGCGCCAGCGCCGCGGGGAACGCTCGATGGCCGGGCAGGCGAAGCGACAGCTTGAGCTGAGACTCGAGCAGCAGCGCCAGCCCGGCGCACACCAGGACCGCCAGCACCAGAGGAACCGTGGGGGCGCGCTTCGCCGTGTCAACGCTGGGCATCGAGCTCTCCACGCCTAGATATCGCCCTCTCCGGGCTTCTTCCTCACGACGGACCAGCCGTTCGCGTTCCGCTCGACCGGCAAGAGCACCCGGCCCCCGCGGAGCTCGGGGCGCACCCAGCCCTGGGTATCGAGCGTCTCGTCCGGGGCGAGCGCCTTGCCCGTGGCGTCGACGACAGCGTCGATCCGCAGCCGCGACAAGAGCGCGCCGACCTTGATCGCCCCGGAGATCTGCCGAGCGCCCGGCAGGGCGATGAAGCGCCCGTCGTCCGCGGTGGCCCGAAGCGCGCAGCCCGCGAGCGCGCCCACGACTCCGAGTCCAGAACCTCCGAGCGGCTCGAGGAGGACTCCGTGCGCCCGGCCGAGGGCTTCCGCCTGTTCGCGCCGGACCACCTCGCGCTGAGCGCGGCGGCCAAACTCGGCGAGCGGCGCGCCGGCGAAGACTTCGGCCGAGCCGATGCACAGGCCCGGGTCGGCCCCCGGGTGAAACAGGGCCAGGACGAAGTCCCGGCACACCGCCGCCAGGACGTCCCGCTCGCGCCCGAAATCGACATCGATGCAGGCCGAGCTGTTGTGCGAGGTGTACGGAATGTCCGGGTGCACCAGCAGCTGGTGCCGGGTGATGCCGCGCGGAACGACGCCCAGGTCGCGCTCGAGCCGGGCGCACAGCTCGCGGGCGAGCGCGCCGGTCCCAATGCTGTCGTTCGAGTCGGTGTCGTCGAGGCCGATCAGGAATCGCATTCAGAACCCCAGGGCCGCCCTCACCATCGCCACCCCATCGACCACCAGCAGCCCCGCCGCCGCCTTCTCGCCCACGCCGAGCTGCAGGCCGACCTTGAGTGCCTTCCACCGGACCTGAAGCGAGGGCCCCACGTGGTAGTCGTTCTCCGGGACTCCGCCGACCCAGCGGCTGCTGCCCCACTCCTCGGCCGAAACCTTCCACGACTCGCCCAGCGCCCGCGAGATTCCAAGCTCAGAGCGAAAACCCAGCTCGGGCGCCGTTCCGACGACGGTGGCCTCGAAGCCCAACCGCGCCGCCAGGACGAACGCGCCGAGCCCGCGATCGAGGACGAGGCCGCCGACCAGGGACGACGGCCGCTGTGCCGTGACCCGGACCCGCCCCTGGACGTAGGCGCCGAGCCCCTCGACCGGCAGGCCGAAGGCGTCGAGCCGAGCCCGCACCTCGGGGGCGAGCACGCCGATGCGAAGCTGGTCGCCCGCCACCTGCCTGAGCGATTGCTCGACTCCGACGGTCAGCCAGTCGAGGACGCCGTAGGCGGCGGTGATCCGGTGAGTCGCCCCCGTGTAGGCGTCGCCCCGGTCGGCGCTGCCCTGGACGGCCAACACCGCCCGGGCGGCCTCCAGGGTGTAGGAAGCGCCGACCCCGCCGCGATCGAGGCCCCCAGCCTGGTCCACGCGCAGGAACACCAGGGGCTCGGCCGCGGCAGCTACCGGCAAGAGAAGACAGGCGATCGCAATCGAGACTCGGTCGGACATGCGAGGAAGGACCTATCAAGAACAGAGCGGCTCGGCCCACTGGAAAGTCGCCGAAGGCGCGGAGTAGCTTCGCGCCCCCCGAAGGAGCCCGACATGACCGACCATTACGCGGTGGAGATTCGCGTCCTCGAACGCGGCGACCTGAACGCGGTGCTCGACATCGACGCGCAGCACTCGGGCCGCCGGCGCGACGAGATTCTCAAGCGCCGTCTCGAGCGGGCCTTCGAACCGGGGCGGATGGTGATCTCGCTCGCCGCGACGGTCGAGGGGCAGCTCGTGGGCTTCCTCCTCGGCGACGTGCTGGTCGGCGAGTTCGGCGTCACCGACCAAACCGCAAGCATCGACACCGTCGGCGTGCGCCAGGACGCGCAGGGCGAGGGCATCGCCAGGAGGCTGTTGCGCGCATACGCGAACCACGTGCGCGCGCTCGGCGTCGAGCGGGTGCAGACGCAGGTAGCGGTCGCCAACCCGGGGCTCCTGCACTTCTTCTCGCGGGCGGGCTTCCTCCACGCGCAGGTGGTGCCGCTCGAGCTCGACCTGGGCGCGGTGCGCCCCGGCCAGTGGGACGACGACGACGCGGGCGACGGGCCGACGTCTCGCGAGCGCTGAGGCTCCTGGTGCGCCGAGGCGCGCCTCAAATACCGCGCGCCAGGCCTCTGATGCGGGTCCACAGGACCGCCTTGGGCACCGAGTCGATCTTCAGCGCGCTCATACACTCATCCAGTCGGCCCCGCCGCTCACGGAGCCGCCGAATCGCGCTGGTGAGGTCTCGTTCGATGCTGTCGCCGTACGCCCCGCGCGCCTTCTCGACCGCCCGCAGCCGCAGCTTCTTAGGAACGTCGAGCATCGCAAGGTCGATCAGGTCGCGGCTGAAGACCGCGTCGTCGGACCACCGGTCGGAATTGGCGAGCAGCTTGGTGGCCGCCATGTCGAGGCGAGTCAGCGTCGCGATTCCGCAGAGGCGGTCTCCTGGGCCGGGAACGTCCAGC